>JBDRGJ010000279.1:0-5330 GCA_043817835.1 bacterium | reverse complement strand
ATGCCTCGGGTCCAGAAGAATCGTCCTTATGGCCTCAGCGAAAAGAGTGCCCCCCGGTTCTCTGGTGTGCACAATCCCGAACCGCTTTGTCTTAAGCCATTCTGCCAGCAAAAGAGCCTGAGTGGACTTGCCGCACCTGTCAGGCCCTTCGAAGACAATGAAAAATCCTTTTTTCACGGAAGTATTTTACAAAATTGCCGGGGATTGCGGTCCGGAGAGGGCACATTTTTTCTGCGTTCGTAGTTCAGAAGCGCCAGACTGCGGCAAGTCCGCCGGGCAGCGGCATCAATGCGAGTTTCGGTCCGTTTCTGGGCTTGGAGGCTATCCACCAGCCGACCGACCAGCCTATACCGGCTCCCAGTATGACGTCGGAAAGGTAGTGCTTGTGGTCGTAAATGCGGGATTCCGCTACGGCGGCAGCTATGGAATAGACTACCGGAGAGTGCCAGTAGCCGAAATGCTTCCTGAGATTGACGTCCAGCACGGCCGCCATGGCGAAGGCTTCGGTGGTATGGCCGGATGGGAAGGAATACCTGCCGGGTGTAAAGCCCCTGAAAAGCATGGCGCGTTCCCCGGCGGACGGAAGCGCCCTGCCGGATATATAGACTATGGCCGGAGTTATCATGCCGGCGGCCAGCAGGCTGGCTTCGGCTCCGTCCGAGGCTATTTTGCTCATGAGACCGTTTCCTGTCGTTGCGCCTGCAATCCAGAAAGCCGAAAGCAGCGGCAACTGGTATTTATAGTCGCCGAAGTGGGTTACGGCCTCGCTCATTCCCCCCAGAAAATTGTTCCTGTGACTGCGGAAATGCTGCCTTATATCCCCGTCTACGGAAAAGGCGCCGGCTGTTGCGGCGAGGACGCCTCCGGCCAGGAGCCATTGCTTTCCGCTCCATCTCACCGGCTTTGAGGGAAGTTCTTTCAGGTCGCTGCCGACCCGCTTTACATAGTCCGGGGACAGGAACCTGTTTTCATCGGCATATACACAGGGGATAAGGGATATACCCTCGCAGTGCTCCGGGTACGAGCGGTTCCCCGGGGGGGGGCCTGTCCGGCTCGGGGGAGAGGGGAGAGTAAACAGCAGTAATAGAAAAAATTTTTTGAAATAATTTTTTCTATACCCTATACCCTCTACCCTATACCCTTTTTTTGTTATGAACATTCCGAATGTCCGCAATCATGACAGGTGGGTCCGGAGCAGCCGGATTCATAGCTGACGTTGGAAGAATAGCATTTGGGGCAGTAAAGGGAGCGCGACATCTCCCATAGCTCCAGCTTCTGGCCGCCTCCCTCCGCGTTCCCGTTCGTCATCCAGCCGGTTCTTTTCAGGTGGCTTCTCAATGCCACCGCAACGCCGTGGGCTATGGAATTTATCCTGTTTTCACCGAAGCCCATCGGGCGGTCCCCTTTTACCGAGTTCAGGTGCTTCATCACCTTGACGGGGTCGCCGCCCTCCTCCAGGTACTTGGAAAGGAGTATTCCTATGAGGGACGTAAGGCCGCTTATCTCCGTGCCCAGCGGCGGGATGTTGGTGAAGACCTGGTAGGGGCCGTGTTCGTCGTAATTGATATGGATGTGGAGAGGGCCGTAGCCGGTCTTTAGCTGGAAGTATTCCGAAGAGACGCCGAAGGATTCGTAGGATTTCTCCTTCTTCATCTTCTTCATCGGCACAGCGGACGGGGAATTCAGATTGAGCACCTGCTGGGTTTTGCAGCCGTCCCGGTAGACTGTTATGCCCTTGCAGCCGAGATCGTAGGCCATCTTGTATGCTTTCCTGACATCATCCATCGTTGCCGTTGCAGGCATGTTTATCGTTTTTGACACGCCGTTGTCAGTGTGCTTCTGGAAGGCGGACTGCATCTGGATGTGCGATTCGAGGCTTATGTCGTGCGCCGTGGGGAACAGTTCCTGGATGGTTTTCGGGATTTCCGGTATGCCGCGCACTGCCTTGTTGTTGTCGCGTATTTTTTTCCAAAGGACTTCCTCTTCCAGGCCGAAGAAGCCGTTTTCAGCGGCCACTTCCCTGAACAGGGAATTGACCTCGCTGAATGTATCCCCGGCATCCGGCTCCCGGCCTGATTTTATGGCTTCCAGTGCCTTTGCGTTGAAACGTGTGTAGGCGATGCCGAAAAAAGGCTCTATTCCGCTTCCCTGCAGGCCGGCCGCTATTGCTATGGTCCCTGTGGGGGCTATGGTCGTTCTGGCTGAGTTCCTGGGCGTACTTTTCTGTCCGCTGAAATGCGGGCCGGAGGGATCGTAAATCGAGTCTTTCCAGTTGGGGAAAACGCCCCGTTCGCCGGCGAGGGTTTCGGAATGCTCCAGGGACCTGGTGTTTATGAACTTCATTATCTGTTCGGCCTGCTCAAGTCCTTCGGGGGAGTCGTAGGGCGCGCCCAGTTTCATCAGGGTTTCAGCCCAGCCCATCACGCCCAGGCCTATGCGGCGGTTGCCCTTCGCCATCTTTTCTATTTCGGGGAAGGGATAATTATTGACGTCTATGACGTTGTCAAGAAATCTGATGGCTGCTTTTATGGCGTCGTCCAGATAGTTGTAATCCACGGTTCCTTTGCCGCTTTTCCCCATAACGAAATTGGAAAGGTTTAGCGAGCCCAGATTGCAGGGCTCCCATGGCAACAATGGCTGTTCACCGCAATTTCCGCCTATAATTCCAGCACAAATTAATGAGTGCGTTTCCGGCTCAGTCGTGCAGTATACGTCAGCTCTGCCGGCAGAGGACACTGCTTTTACTCGCGTCGTAAAGGGTTCCTGATAAGGACCGCGCGAAAGCGTGCGCTCAAATGCCTCGGCCTTTTTTTGCTTTGACGGCGTCAGAAAACCGATTGTCCGGATGAACCGAGCTCGGTTGGTCCGCGTTATCACTAATTCAAATTGATCATGGTATGCATAGAGCTTTGGCTGCCGTTTTGAGTCCGGCATAAGTTTATTGCCTGCTTTGCGCCGCAGGTAGAGGTGGGAGACAATTCCTTCGTTGATGAGCAGCGACTGGACTTCTTGGAGTAATTTTTTTGAACTGTTTGCCAGCCGGATGGAGCCGTAGTGAACATTTTTGGAGACATTCACCGTTCCGTCCGCCGTGAATAACGCGGATAAAAACCCCAGGACAGCCTCCCGCGGGGCCTTCCATAAAGCTTCGGGAACTTCCTTGTTGAGTCCGTTTTTTTCATGAAGGCCGAGCGATCTCAGAAAATAGAACAGGGCTGATTTGTAGTATTGCGTGAGCGTTCCGTTTCTCTCTATTCCGGTCCCATCAAGGCCTGTCCACTCCTTTATCAGTGAGCGGAACCTGGGAGCCAGCAGCTTTTTCTCCTCATCCCCATACATGAGGCCGATTGTGTAGTTGGGAACGTTCCGGCCCTTTGGTTTTTCTTCGCTCACCCAGCCGTCGCCCATCGCCCAGCCCAGCAACTCGCCCAGTTCGCGGGACCACTTCCTGGGAAGGTTTGCCTGGGCGCGTTTCATCCTGGCCTTCAGCTTGTTTTCAGGCAGGAAGGGAGGCAGGCTGTAGTTTTTGCTCCATACTCCGGTTCCGGATTGGATCAGTATTTCATCGCCTTGTTTTAAATCCTTAAGTTGCGCAGGACCTTCCGGAGTGAAGAACTTATGGTCTGCCGTGGCCGTGACTTCAAAGCCGTGTTCTGTTTCAAGCCTGAACACAGGCCAGTTTTTGCGTGTTTTGAACACCGGCAGTGCTTTGCGCATCGTAGTGCCTGTTTGCGCAGAGACTGAAATGGCGATACCGCCGGCGACGACTTGCTCCATGCCACGGATGGCCGGTACGCGGTTGTCGGTTGCGACCATAATTTCAGTCTTGTCCAGATAAAGCTCCTCGAAAGTGACGAGTCCCCTGTCGGTTGCCAGGCGTTCCGTCCCCGCAAAACAGGGATTGGTGGCTTCTATCTGTCCCATGGCAGGCGTGGGATTGGAGCCGGACTGGTTTATCCTGTCCAGGAAAATGACGCCGGGATCCCCGGATTTCCAGGCGCACTCCACCAGCATGTCGAATATTTCCCTGGCCCGGTTTTTTCCGGTCACTTCTCTGGTGCGCGGATTTATGAGGTCGTATTCGGCGTCCATGTAAACGGCTTTCATGAATTTTTCGTCAAGGGCCACGGAGATGTTGAAGTTCTCCATGCAGGTGCCGGACGATTTCATGTTTATGAAGTCCTTTATCTCCGGGTGCCAGTAGGGCAGTATGCCCATGTTCGCGCCGCGCCGTGTGCCTCCCTGCTTGACCACGTCGGTCATCTTGTCGAAAATCTGCATGAAGGATATTGCTCCTGAGGCCACGCCGCGCGTTTTTTTGACGATGTCGCCTTTCGGTCGGATCTTCTCGAAGGAGAAACCTGTGCCTCCGCCGCTTTTCTGTATCAGGCTCTGGGCTGTGACAGCCTTGGCTATGCCTTCAATGGAGTCGGGCACAGGCAATACGTAGCACGCGGAAAGCTGCTGGAGTTCGCGGCCGGCGTTCATCAGGGTGGGGGAATTCGGAAGGAAATTAAAGGAGGACATCAGACCGTAAAACCGGTTTTGCCAGATGTCCGTCATTTTTCCGGCTTCCGGGATTGCCCGGCAGGTGTTTTCCAGGTTGACGATAAGGCGCTGAAAATTCGAATCTCTTTCAGAGCATTCATGAAGTCCGTCATGAAAATAAACGGTGCGGCCGTGTTTGACTCCGTTGGAGCGGGCGTCTATGGTCACATGGTGCACTCCGTCGAAAACGCCCCACTTTTCCGCGTCAGGGTGATAAAGCATCTCCGCCAGCGCTATATTGTGCGCTACTTTTTCGAGCCAGCTTTCAACTGACAGCGCATCCCTCAGGTACTTGTCGCGTATCACCTTCAGCTGGTTTTCCTTCAGAACGATCTTTTCTTTCTGCTGCGGGATGATATTTCCGGGTATTTTAACTTTCATAACTGCTGGTCTCCAGTGGGAAGGTGAAACGGCGGCGAAAAAAATCCCCCCGCGTGACTACTTTACAACCATCTGCCGGCGGTTGTCAAATTTTGAGACGGAATCTTCCGAAGTCCCTTCAAAATTCCAACACATGATAACTGAAGATGTGACAATGATAATAGATGGTAAAACATGGACAAAATTGAATCTCTTCTTCTCCACCCGGCCAGTCTTTTGACCATGAACCGGATAGGTCCTTCGGCACATGCGATTTCAGTGCCAGGCAGTTATAATAAATCAGAGGATAAGCTGATGGCGAAGAAACCATTGACAGGCATATGGATTGCGGTTATTGCGGCGTTGAACAGTTTCGCCTATGCCGGCAATGATGCCATAGACTTTGACCAGGGAGTAAATAC
>JBDRGJ010000278.1:0-2608 GCA_043817835.1 bacterium | reverse complement strand
CAGCAGATTCTGACACTCCACGGCCTCAACCAGTTCCTTCGCATCTTCAACCGAGACGTCCGGTAATTTCTCTTCCCGAAGGGAGTCGACAGTCTTCAAAAAAAGTGTGAGTCCTGCTTCTGTCCTCACGGCCAGGAGTTGATCCCAGGCGACCTGCTGCATTTCTCTCCTGATCTTGACAGGCTTCCAGCGCCCGCGCGCAGCCTTCAAGGCGTCGATTCGTCCCTGTTCAGCTGCAAGTGCGTCTTGCGGAAGCGGTGTGTGCTTCGAGCTTGTTGCGGAAAGTGCTGCATGACGACCAGCCCTCGCTCCGAAGACCTGGCAGGCGCTCATCATATTGCCCCCGTGGCGGTCAGCGCCGTAACTCCCCGCTGCGCACTCGCCCACGGCGTAGAGTCCCGGGACAGTGGTCTGAGCATGTCGGTCTATGCGGAACCCTCCGTGAGAGCACATGGCATACAAAACCACCTCGGCCGGCTGGCGGTCCAACTCGATGCCTCGATAGCGTAACCAGGCATCGCGTTCCGCCGGGACACGGATGTGCGGGGAGGTCAGATCCATATAGATACCGTCATGAGCCGTGCCCCGGCCAGCCATAACCTCCTTCATCAAGGCCACATTGAGGTAGCGCGATAGTGAATCCCTGGTGCTAAAGGGGCTGTGCTGTGCTGCCTGCGCCTTAGCCTCTGCTAGACTGGCGCCAGGTGGCAGATAATTCTCAAGGAACTCTTCGCCCTGGGAATTGTATATTCGGATGTCTTCACGCCAGACCCAGTTGGCGAGATTATTCACGGTGGGAAAGACTGTTCCCAGGAAAATCTGCATAAACTCAAGGTTAATGAGTTCCGCCCCGCTTCTATGGCCGATTGCATAACCATCGCCGGTAAGGCAGCCAGGATGGACATTGTGCTTAAACAGCTGTGCTGCACCGCCTGTGCCCAAAATAACTGCCCCGCTCTGAAAAGCTATTAGCCGGCCGGTATCCTCTTCGATTCCCATCGCCCCTACACAGGTACCATCGCGAATGAGAAGGGCAGTGATCATGGTCTTCTCATGGAGCTGACAATCGGTTTGACGGATTGTCGCTGCCAGGGTGGGAACGATGCCAAAGGCACTCCTGCCAGGGACATTTCCGCGAAACGGCACACCGAGGCGTTCAAGCACCCGCCGTGCGACTGTTGGGGTCTCCTCGACCACGATCTTCACCAGATCTGGATCGGCCATGCCGAGGCCTAACTGAATGATGTCGTCAAAGGCAGTCTCAAGTATGTCTCCTGACTCAGCCAGCGGCCACATTGAACGCCGGTCGGTGGCTGTGCCGCTGGCCGTAGCCCCGCTGCCTCGCATGCCAATGACGCCTAAATGCCCCTTTATGGCCAGCGCCACGCGGGCTCCTGATCGGCATGCCTCAATGGCAGCCCTCTGAGCTGCGGCTCCACCTCCCACGACGAGGACATCAACTTTAACAATTTCTGTCATTCTCCTCCGGATGGTTTTTTGTCCCGGGTATAACACTGAAGGGTTGTTGTTTGTCAAGAAAAAACGCCACTATGGGGCTATGGAACTACGGGTATCCCTCTCGGGTTGGAATAGGGTATCGTTTTTTTCTAAAAAATAACCCCGCCCAGAAAGGAGACACCCTGATGAACTATAGAAGAGTAGACTGTCATATTTCTTTCAAATCACCCATTTGAATAACGCCCCCTGAATGTGCATAGACCCCAAAAACCGATAAAAAATTGGGGAAACTCCAGATAAAAAACTATTGACAAAAAAAAAATTGTATTTTATTGCTAGATAATTGATATTATCGTAATGCGATAAAAATAATTAAATTTATAAAAAAATACACATTACAAATGTTTTCAGCTACTTCTGTTAGAGGCAAAACAGTAACCATAAAAATAAGAACTGTTTGAAAGATTTAAAAATTTCAATGCCCTTATTTCTTTTTCGAATCGGACCCAAAAGATTTTACGCCAGTCTGTCTATTTTCGTTAATACGTTTTTTTTGTTTTAACCGGCATTGTCGCAGGGGCCCTTTTTTCCATTAATCGCTCAACTTACGAATGAATAAGGAGGTAGGAAAGATGAAATCGGCGAAAATATCAAGTAAAGCGGTTTATTTTTTCTCAGTGGTTTTGGCTGTCCTGGTGATGGTGACCTTTATGAGTCAATCATCTGCTATTGCGGCGCAACAATTCACTTTCGGCAGCTCCGGCATTGGCGGGGTGTCTTTTGTGGTGGGAGCGGGTCTTACCAATATCTGGAATCAGGACCAGAAGGGTAAAGTGATATGGACGTGTGAGACAAGCGGCGGATCCACACAGAATATCGCCTGGCTCGGCACGGGGATGCTTCAGGCCGGGTTGGTTTCAACCGATAGGACTTGGGGCGCAAAACTAGGCATCGGACAGTTCCAAAAAAGCGGTCCATTAAAGGTGGAAAAGGTCCGTTCCTTTGCAGTGCTGTATGGAAACTGGTTGCAACCGGTGGTGAGAGCAGATTTTAAGGGGGATGATGTCCTCGATCTGTTCGGCAAGCGGGTGGCCGTCGGCCAGCCCGGACATGCATCCCAGGCCATGCTTATGGCTATTGCCCAGACAGG
>JBDRGJ010000277.1:0-4510 GCA_043817835.1 bacterium | reverse complement strand
TCGGCGGCCGATGCGCGGGATGATCCGGTGCTCAGGGCCATGACAAAAGAACTATTCCGCTCTTTTGAGAAGCTTAAAAACGCCGAAGCCGTTCCCCTTTACTACATGGATTACGAAGTGTACGATTACAGGACTTTCTCGCTCAGCGCGGTTCTAGGCTCCCTGCAGACCGAATGGGAAGGATATGACCGGTACCTTGACGTGGACATCCGGGTCGGAGACCATGCCATGGACAATACCCATGAGGTAAAAGGCAAAAACGCCTGGATAGGCCGCGCCAGCCAGCGGCAGGTTTCGATACCGGCAGGCAATAACGAAGACGCGCTGCGCGCCTGGATATGGAAGGAGACTGATTCCGCCTATAAAGCAGCGCAGGAACGCTATACCAAGGTAAGGATGAATAAGGCGGTGACAGCCGAGGAGGATGACAGTTCTGACGATTTTTCGAAGGAAAAAACGGCGGAAAAATTCTATGAGCGGGAGGAGTTTCCGTCTTTTGACAGGGATGAATGGCGCGCGCGCGTGAGAAGGTACTCCGCGATGCTGAAGAAATATCCTTATATTTACGATTCGGGAGTCAGCTTCAGCGTGGAACAGAAGGACCGCCGGTTCGTTTCAAGCGAGGGCGCGTCCATCCGCACCGGCAACGTTTATACAACACTGCGCTACAGCCTGACCACCAGGACAGGCGACGGCATGGACCTGCAGCGCTCCAATTCCTATCACGGCAATGCAGTCCGGGACATGCCTTCGGACGAAAAGGTGCTTGCGGACATCGACAAGTCCGTAAGGGAACTGGCGGCCCTTAAGGACGCTCCGCTGGCAGAACCTTACACCGGTCCCGCCATACTCAGGAACAGAGCCAGCGGAGTATTCTTTCACGAGATATTCGGGCACCGCATGGAGGGGCATCGCCAGAAGAGCGAAAGCGAGGGACAGACTTTTGCAAAGAAAGTGGGAGAGAAAATACTTTCGGATTTTATCTCGGTCCTCGACGACCCCGCCATGGAACGCAAGGACGGGACTTTTCTTCGCGGATACTACAAATATGACGATGAAGGAGTCAGGGCCAGGAGAGTCTCTCTTGTGGAAAACGGAGTTCTCAGGACTTTCCTCATGAGCCGTTCGCCTGCCAGGGGTTTCCTGGTTTCCAACGGGCACGGAAGGAGAAGTCCCGGACTGCCTGTCGTAGCCCGGCAGGGCAACCTGATAATAGAGTCGCAAAAAAAAGTGCCTTTCGATGAATTGCGCAAACAGCTCATCGCTGAGGTAAAAAAGCAGAAAAAGCCTTACGGCCTGATATTCGAGGATATCTCAGGCGGTTTCACCAACACCGGCAGAAGCGGGGTGCAGAGCTTCAAGGTACTTCCCCTGCTGGTTTACCGCGTGTATACGGACGGCAGGCCTGACGAGGCTGTGCGTGGAGTCGATCTTGTGGGCACACCCCTTGCCAGTTTCAGTAAAATAATAGGAGCCGGAGATGACGATGATGTTTTCAACGGCACCTGCGGGGCCGAATCAGGCTGGGTGCCGGTTTCGGCTGTTTCCCCGAGCATACTTGTTTCGGAAATAGAGGTTGAGAAAGTCTCGAAGTCGCAGAACAAGCCGCCTGTCCTTCCTCCGCCTTACCACGACAAGCCGTAATAGGGATGAGGTATGAAGTATGAGGTCAGAGGATTGAGGTATTCGGGCTGAAAGACTTACTTATGAAAAAGACAGTTGCAGCAATACAGGTTTTGCTGGGTTTAGCGCTTTTTTGCGGTCATGCGCAGGCTTTTCCGGCAGATGATATCGTCTTTAAAGCCATGAAAGACGAGATGACCCGCACGACCGACAAACTCCGGATGGACCGGCTTCAGAAGCCTTATTTCGGGGCATATGCCGTTATGGACGCAACCCGCACTTACATCTCCGGCAGTTTCGGGGGAGAACTGGATTTTTCCAGCTACTCTTACAGACAGGCGAGGGTGGAGGTGCGCATCGGCGCACATTCCTTCGACAATATGGATTTCGCGGGCAGGGATTTCTGGGTGTACGGTCCCCAGGTCATGCGCGCTGATGTCGAGGACAACTATGACGCTTTAAGATTCGTTCTGTGGCAGGCCACGGACCAGGCATATAAGCAGTCACTCGAACGTTTCTCCCAAAAAAAAGCTTACAGGGAAACAAAAAATATAACCGAACAGCTGGACGACCTGTCCAAAGAGAAACCTTTTGAGTTTTTTCGGGGTTGTGCTTCGGAGCAGGGCGACCTGGTTGCCTGGCGTTCCCGGATAAGAGAGCTTTCATCCATTTTTAAAAAATACCCCGAACTTCAGAATTCGAGCGTTTCACTGGATTATGAAGCCAGGACAGAGCGGTTCCTGAACAGCGAGGGCTCTGCGTACAGGGTCTGCATCCCGAGGATAATCTTTAATTTTAATGCGGAAACCCAGGCAAGGGACGGCCTTAGGCTGGCTGATTCAAGGACTTTATACTTTTCCTCATGGAAGGAAGTCCGGGATGCCGAAAAACTGGCCGATGAAGCGCGGCGCATCGCCGCAGACATGACGGAAGCCGTCATGTCTTCCACCATGGACGCGTATGTGGGCCCTGTGGTATTCGAAGGCCAGGCAGCCGCCGAATTTTTTAATCAGCTGTTGGCGCGCAATATCTCTTTTCCCCGCGCCATATGGGTGGAGGAAGAAGGGAACAGAGACGCTTTCGATTCGGGTGCTTTTTCCAATAAGCTGGGCATGAGGGTGGCATCTGCGCTGCTGAGCGCGGAGGACAATCCCCTGGTTGAAAGCCATGGAGGGGTTTCTCTCATAGGCAGCTATCAGGTGGACATCGAGGGTGTGCCTGCCAGGAAGGTGGAATTGGTTAAGAAGGGGAAACTGCTGGATTTCTATATGGGACGGACTCCCGTAAAAGAGAGGAAGTTTTCCAACGGCCACGGCAGAGGCGGATTCGGGGAATATGCCACGGGAAGGCCCGGGAACCTGTTCATAACCGCGGAAAAGAGCATGCCGCAGGCAGCACTGAGGCAGAAGATGCTGGATATGTGTCGCGAACTGGAGCTGGACTACGGGATAGTCATAAAGCGCATGACCCCGGAGTCCTCCAGAGACGATAAAAGCCTGCTTTCTCCGCCGCTGCTGGCCTACAGGGTCCATGTCAAAGACGGCAGGGAGGAACCAGTGCATGGCGTGAATTTCACCGGGGTAAGTTTCAGGGCATTGCGGGACGTGTTGGCGGCGTCGGACGAACAGCATGTTTACAACTATATGCAGATGGGGCCTTTCCACGCAAACAGGGGGTATGCCGCGGCTTCCATAGTGGCGCCTTCGGTTCTGG
Source organism: bacterium (assembly GCA_043817835.1). Classification (GTDB taxonomy): domain Bacteria; phylum Elusimicrobiota; class Elusimicrobia; order Elusimicrobiales; family CAZFMJ01; genus JBDRGJ01. Next base: position 1,174 of record JBDRGJ010000277.1, on the reverse strand, counting down.
TGCAGGAGATGGAACTTAAGAAGACGGAAACCAAGCCGGAAAAGCTTCCTTACCTGAGGCATCCGTATTTTGAGGAGAAATATTGATTCATTACTGTCCAAATTAGATCTGTGTAGTTGCCGAGCTTGCTCGGCAAAATATAGGCAAAGCAAGCTTTGCGACTACAATATCTTAAATAACGGAAAAAACTGATGACCAGTGAGATAAAAAATTTCATTTTTCCTTCCACTGTAAAGGAAGCCGTCAGACTTCTGAAAAAATACCGTTCCGGAGCGCTTCTGCTGGCTGGAGGCACCAGGGCGGTGCGCTCCGTCGCGCCGGGAGTAAACTGCATAGTGGACATGAGAGACCTGCCGCTTAAACATATAAAAGCGGACGCCAAATGGCTCAGGATAGGAGCTATGTGCACATTCGCGGAAATGGAGAAATCGGCGCTGCTTAAAAAATGGGCCGGAGGCATAATAGCCTCGGCCGCGGCAAGGGGCTCCAGCTGCCTGATGCGCAACATGGCCACGGTCGGGGGAAACCTGGTGAGGGCCTATCCTTTCAATAATTTTCCACCGGTGTTTCTGACCCTGGAAGCGCATGTCGCAATTGCCGGAGCCGGGAGGGTCACGATAGTGCCTCTTCCCGAAATTTACGGCGGAGCCGTCGGCTCTTCGCTCGGCAGGAGTCTGATGCTGACCGAGGTGCTGATACCGGCCTTCACCAGAGACTGGAAAGGTTCGTTTGAAAAACTTTCCAAGACCGAGACCGACTGGGAATCTTACGCTGATGCGGCCGCGGCAGTATCGGTAAAAGGCGGGAAATGCATGTCCGCAAGAATAGCCGTGGGTTCCATAACGCCCAGGGCCGTAAGAATAGGAGCCGCTGAGAAAATTTTGAACGGAGAAAACGTATCTGCCGGACTGGCTCAAAAAGCGCAGGAGGCTGTCAGAGAAGCGCTGGAGGGTCTGCCGGTAGTCTCGTCTCTGAAGGAATACAGGAAAGAAGCCGCCGCGGTGCTGGTGAAGCGCTGTCTGCTTAGGGCCTTCGGTTTGTAAGCAACATAAGCAATGCAAGACACACAAGCAAAATAAGAAACGGCAAGTCACTGTAGTTGCCCGATTCATCGGGCGATTTGTCGTAAGCGAAACGGTAAACAGAGCCCCATAAATGGGGCAGCTACAAGGGT
>JBDRGJ010000276.1:0-7881 GCA_043817835.1 bacterium | reverse complement strand
CTGCCATCACCGACCCGAACATAGCGATGATACTGATGAGCCTGGGGGCTGCCGGGCTGTTCATAGAACTGTATAATCCCGGGCTGATTCTTCCCGGCGTTGTGGGCGCAGTTTCGCTGGTGCTGGCTTTTTACTCTTTCCAGACCCTGGCCGCAAACTACGCGGGGATACTGCTGATGCTGCTCGGCCTGCTGTTTTTCGTGGCCGAGATAAAGGTGGTAAGCTACGGTCTGCTGGCCGTGAGCGGTATAATTTCAATATTTCTGGGGGCGCTTAAGCTTTTCAACCAGCCGCAAACCAAGGGTCTTTCCATATCCTGGAGCATACTTGGAGTTTCACTCTCCGCCCTGCTGCTCATAATGCTGTCCCTGATATGGATAGTGATAAAAGCCCAGCGCAGGAAAATCGAGACCGGCGCCGAGGCCCTTGTAGGCAAAACCGGCCGTGTAAAAACCGCGCTGTCTCCTTCCGGCAAAGTTTTCGTGGAAGGCGAACTGTGGGATGCGGTCAGCCCCGGCGGAGAGATGGCTGAGGGAACCCGCGTAAGCGTGGAGGCCGTTGATGGATTCACGCTGAAGGTCAGAAGAATTGCCTGATAACATGCGGGGAAATATTTCCGGAATTAATCCGGCACAAGCCGTGCGTCTTAAAAAGGCCAGACGCAGGATAGACGCACTGGACATAAAAATAGTCCGTCTTCTGGCGCGCAGAATGCGGATTGCCGGAGGTCTGAGAGGTCTGAAGACTTCTGTGAGAGACGGAAGGCGGGAGGCAGAAGTCCTGAAAAATATTTCAGCGCTTGCCGGGCGTTTTAAGACCGACAGGCCGGCCCTGGTTTCAGTCTTCAAAACGCTTTTAAAAGAATCCCGCAGGCTTCAACAGGCCCGCAGTCTCCCGCGTTGCGGATAGACAGATGAATGGAACCCCACGGCCATCCTTCGCATCGGCTCTGTTAAGGAGATATAAGGCATGCCTGCAGGTTCCATTATGAAGTGCGCATGCAGGGCCGGGGCCCGGCGCATATATTTTAAAGGCACCGGCTCAATTGGTTTTTGCCCGGAAAAAAAAGTATGCTTTCCAGAGCATCAGAACTGAAATGCTGATTTATCTTGAAAAATCGCTGCCCTCCTCCCGCCGCAAAGCCGTGCTCAGACGCGCCCTGGGATTGTGTCCCGGGAAAGGCGGGCTTAAGGATGGAACCATCTGGCTTTTCCCCTGCGCGCCGGGGGCGGTTCGGCTTGCCATGGTTGAGGCCCTCCCCGGAGTCGAAAAAGTGGAAGTCCGGCTGGACGAAATCTCTCCGCTGGCCTGCTCCGGAAAGAAAAAATTAGTGAAAGTGGGGCAGGCTCAGGCCGGCGGGAAGGAGTTCCTGATGATAGCCGGGCCGTGTGCCGTGGAAAGCAGAGCGGGATATCTGGCGGCCGCCAGATTTTTAAAAAAAGCCGGTGTCCATGCCCTGCGCGGCGGCATTTTCAAGCCGCGTTCCTCCCCCTACGCTTTCCAGGGAATGGGATATTCCGGACTGGATGTTCTGGGCGAGGCAAAGCGCCTTACCGGGCTGCCGGTGGTTACCGAAGTCACCGACCCGCGCCAATTGGAGAAGGTCGGCGCTGTCGCGGATGTCATCCAGTGCGGGGCGCGCAATATGCGCAACTACGAATTGCTGAAAGAACTGGGAGGCCAGAAACGGCCGGTTCTTCTCAAAAGGGCAGCCGGAGCTTCTCTGAGGGAATGGCTTCTTTCGGCGGAATATGTTTTGAAACAGGGTAATTCATCCCTGATGCTCTGCGAACGCGGAGACCGTTGTGACAGCGCTCCGCAGCCTTCGCTGAACCTGGAAATAGCGAGGGAGGCGGCTGAAAGAACCGGGCTTCCCGTCATAATAGACCCAAGCCACGGGACCGGCCGGCGCAGTCTGATCGCCCCGGCGGTGCTGGCCGCGGCAGCCGCTGCTTTCCATGGCGTAATGGTGGAAGTTCATCAGAATCCGCATAACGCGATAGTGGATGGAAAGCAGACACTTTCGCTGGAGGAATTCGCGGGGTTGTCCAGGAGCCTCCACAAGATGCTTCACACGAAATGATCTGTCCCGCGGCCGAAGCAATTGTCCGTCTTGGCCTTGCAGGCAGGCCTGTGCGGAACTCCCTCTCCCCGGCAATTTTCAGAGAACTTTCAAAAATGCTCCGCCGGAGAATTTCCTATGCGGCCGTAAAAACGGGGCCGGAAGAGCTGAAGCGCTTTCTGAGGGAAGCGCGGAGAAAAAACTGGTCCGGCTTTAATGTGACGCATCCGTTGAAAGAAAAGATATCAGGGAAGCTGGACGGCCTGGAAGAAGACGCAGCCGTGATACGTGCCGTCAATACGGTGAAGAATGCCGGAGGAAAGTGGAAAGGCTTTAACACGGATCCGGAAGGACTGGCCGATGTTTTGGGAGAAAGAAGGATAAGCCTGAAGAAAAAAACGGTCAGAGTCTGGGGGGCCGGAGGAGCGGCCAGGGCCGCCTGCCTGGTCTGTGCCAGGCTGGGGGCGGCGGGAATAATAATTACCAATCGGACCCGGTCCAGGGCATGCAGTCTGGGAAGGCTTCTGAAGAGAAAGTTTCCTGACATGTCTTTCAGCATTCTGCCCCCCGCGGAAACGAGCTCCAGCAAGCCCGTCCTTTGGATCAACGCCACTTCGCTCGGCATGCCGGGGAATCCGCCGGCCGGTTTTTGGAAAATTCCGCCCGGCGCTTCCGGCTGGGCCTGTGATTTTGTGTACGGAAAAGGGCTTACGCCATTTCTGGAAACAGCCGGAAAGAGGAAGCTGCGGGCTATCGACGGAAAGGAAGTGCTTGTGCGGCAGGCCCTTGCAGCCTGGGAGATATGGACCGGGGAGAAGTTAAATGGCAAAAAGCATATCGCAAAAAAAATTTACGGCAGGCTCGGCATTCAGGCCGGCGGTTCCCGCCATATAAACAGGCCGGCACATCATTTTTGGCCATGAGATATTTAACTGCCGGAGAGTCGCACGGGGAGGTTCTTTCGGGACTGCTGGAAGGCTTTCCCGCCGGAGTGGGAATCGACGTCCGGATCATTGAAAAGCATCTGGCCAGGCGCAGAAATACGGCCGGGAGAAGCCAGAGGCAGGAACAAGAAACAGACAGGATCAAAATACTTTCCGGACTCAGCAAAGGAATCTCCACGGGAGCTCCTGTAGCCCTTATTCTTTCAAACAGGGCAAGGGGGAAGGTTTCTTTTAATCCGGTTCCCATCCCCGGCCATGCCGATCTGCCCGGGGCGATCAAATACCGGATCGAGCCGGGCATCGTAAGAGAAAGAGCCAGCGCCAGGGAGACTGCCATAAGAGTGGCTCTCGGCTGTTTCCCCATGCTTCTGCTGAAAAAGCTCGGGATTTCCATATGTTCCAGGACTGTTTCCCTTGGCACCGTAGCCGATTTTAACGCATATCGGTCTCCTGCCCGGAAACTCTCCTTGTTGGCGGACAAATCCCCGGTAAGATGCCCGGATATGGCTGCCGGAAAAAAGATGCTGGCAGAAATAACCGCAGCCGCTTCAAAAAAGGACACCCTCGGCGGCGTATTCGAGGTGCGGGCCGAAGGGGTTCCTCCCGGGCTGGGAAGCCATGCGCATCACGACAGGAAACTGGATGCACTCCTGGCAGCGCAGTTCATGGGACTTAATGCCGTCAAGGGAGTGGAAATAGGCGGGGGCTTTTATCTTGCGCAGCTCCGCGGTTCTTCGGCCCGGGACGCGTTCCATGCCGATATTCCATTTGGGAGAGAAACCAACCACGCGGGAGGGATAGAGGGAGGGATTTCCAACGGCGAAACCATAGTAGTCAGGGCTGCGGTGAAACCCCTGCCCGGTTCGGAGGTTCCGGTGCGTTCGGTGAATCTCAGGACGGGAAAACCGGCTTTTACGGCACCGTACCGGTCGGACACCTGCGCCGTTCCGGCAGCCGGAATCATCGGGGAATTTCTGCTCGCGTTCGTTCTTTCCAACGTCGTTTTGGAAAAATTCGGTTCGGATACTTTTTCGGAAATCAGTTCGCGGCTGGAGGAGTGGCGCAGGTTCTGCCGCTCCCCCTGGAAGAAATGAAGCCGGAAAACATCTTTCTGACCGGGTTTATGTGCTCCGGAAAGACTTCTGCGGGAAAGATCCTGGCCCGGCTCACGGGCCGGAGATTCAGCGACAGCGACGCGGAAATCAGAAAAGCCCTGGGAGCGTCTCCGGCGCGGCTTATAAAGGAAAAGGGCGAGGCTTTTTTCAGGGAGGAAGAAAGAAAAGTCGTCAGGAGCCTGGGGCGGAAAAAAAACCAGGTGATAGCTCTCGGGGGAGGGGTAAGCCTTTCCGGACCCGAATGGAAAACGGTCAGAAAAAAATCGGTTGTTGTTTACATGGACTGTCCCGAGGAAGAACTTTCCCGCCGTCTGCTCAAAAGCCGGAAAAGCCGTCCGCTGACAGGAACCGGGGACAAAAAAGCCGTGCGGGCCAGGGTCAGGGAACTGATGAGGGCAAGACTGGCCGGGTACCACACAGCCGACTGGATCATGATGACATGGAAGATGACTCCGGCCGGAATCGCCTCATTTATAAAAGAGAAAATGGAAAGGAATGGCTGACCCGGGGATTCTCAGATATAAAACCGGAGACCGGATCGTTTCGGTTGCGACGGGGGTCGGAGTCTGCGCCAGGCCCGGAGCGTTTGCCCCTCTTAAAGAGGCCGACAGGGTTTGTGTGGTGACGGATTGTTTCTGTCTAAAAAAAATTCTGCCGGCAGTGATTCCTGTCCTGGTTAAAGCCGGAATAAAGCCGGAAATATTCGCTGTGGAAGCCGGTGAGAAGTCCAAAAATTACAGGACTGTGGAACGGATACATTCCTTTATGCTTGCAAAAGGTTTTTCCCGCCGCTCCATGCTGGTCGCTGTGGGAGGGGGCAGCGTCAGTGACCTGACGGGCTTCGCTGCCGCCACTTTCATGCGGGGCATACCATGGGTCTGCCTTCCCACCACGCTTCTGGCTCAGGTGGACGCGGGGCTGGGCGGCAAAACAGGAATAAATCTGGACGGCGTTAAGAATGTTGCCGGCGTTTTTCATCAGCCGGCAGCCGTGATTTGCGACTTTTCGTTCCTGGAAAAGCTGGGCGGGAGACAGCGCCTGTCCGGCATGGGGGAGATGATCAAGTGCGCGCTTGTCTCCGGAGCGGGATATGTTTTTCTGAGAAAAAACTGGCGCAGCATTCTTGCGCTGAAAAAAAGGTGCTTTGAGAAGCCGGCGCTTTCCGCAATAAAATTCAAGGCCGGGACAGTGGCCCGGGACGAGACCGAGAAGAAGGAACTGAGGGAAATCCTGAATTTCGGCCACACTGCCGGACATGCCTTCGAATCGCTTTCAAGAGGCGGGCTCAGTCACGGGGAAGCGGTAATATGGGGCATGCGGTTTGCCTGCGGGCTTTCGCACAGGGAAGGGCTGATGGATGCCGGCATATCGGAGGACATCGACCGGTTTCTTTCCGTGCTTCCGGTCGCCCGGCTGCCGGAAATGCACTTCCCTGATTTTTTAAAATTGGTGGCAAGAGACAAAAAGCGGTTCAATTATTCAAACAGATTCGTGCTCCTGAAAAAGCCGGGCCGCCCGGTAATTGTCACCGACATAAGCCCGGCGGATATAAAGGAGACTTTTAAATGGCTGGCGGAAAAATCCCGCCTCAGGCGGGCCGCTGCTCTGCGTGCCGCGTGCCTCCGGCGCTGTTCGCGGCCCGTACCCGGCACCCGTTGATGGCCGGAGGCCCTGTTTCGGGCACGGCCAGGGGCCGAACTCTATGAAGGGTGCTGGCGGAGAAATCCCGCCTCAGGCGGGCCGCCGTACCCGGAGCTCTGTGAAGGGTGCTGGCGGAAAAATCCCGCCTCAGGCGGGCCGCTGCTCTGCGTGCCGCGTGCCTCCGGCGCTGTTCGCGGCCCGTACCCGGCACCCGTTGATGGCCGGAGGCCCTGTTTCGGGCACGGCCAGGGGCCGAACTCTATGAAGAGTGCTGGCGGCGGAAAAATGAACGTACTGATTCTTCATGGTCCGAACATGAATTTTCTCGGCTTGAGAAAGCCGCATATCTATGGCACCTTAACGCTGCCGCAGCTTAATGCGCAGATACGCGCCTCAGCCGGCGCTCTCGGCCTGAACACCAGGATTTATCAGTCCAATTGCGAGGGAAAACTCATAGACCTGCTTGCCGCGAATTTCCGATGGGCGGATCGGATTATCATAAATCCCGGCGCCTTGACCCATTACAGCTATTCCCTGCGGGACGCCATAGAAGCCTGCGGAATTCCGGCAATGGAAGTCCATCTTTCGGACATAAGCAGGAGAGAGCCGTTTCGCAGGAAGTCCGTCACTGCCGCTGTCTGCGTCAGGCAGATAGCGGGACGGGGAATTGATTCCTATCTGCGGGCGCTTTCGTTCTGCGCCCGTTCAGCACAAAAAAAGAGGAGAAAACGATGAATTTTACAGTAAGACCGGCCAGGCAGTTGAAGGGAGAAGTGGTCCCTCCCGGAGACAAATCCATATCGCACCGGGCGCTTATGCTGGCTGCCATAGCCGAAGGAGAAAGCGTGATGAGGGGGCTTTCAAAATGCCGCGATGTCATGTCCACAATCTCCTGCCTGCGCGCCCTGGGGGCGGACATCACCGTTGAAGAAGGAAAAACAATGGTGGCCGGCAGGGGACTGGCCGGGTTGACAGTCCCGCGGAAAATTCTTTATGCCGGAAATTCCGGAACCACGGCCAGGCTCATTTCCGGAATGCTTGCCGGACAGGAATTCCGCTCCGGCATCACGGGCGATGCTTCTCTCTGCGCAAGGCCCATGGAAAGAGTGGCCGCCCCGCTGCGGCTGATGGGCGCCGTGGTTAAGCTTGGAAGAAAAGGAACCCTGCCGATAAGAATTGCAGGCGGTCATCTCAAGGCCATAACGTATGAGCTGGACGTGCCGAGTGCACAGGCTAAAGCAGCGGTGCTTCTGGCCGGGCTTTTTGCCAAAGGCAGGACGACCGTTGTAGAAAGGTTCCGCACGCGTAACCACACGGAGACGATGCTTCCTCTTTTCGGGGTGAAAGTTAAAAAAAGCGGCGGAAATATCTCCATTAAGGGGCCGGCGCGGCTTAAAGCGGCGGATATAACGGTGCCCGGAGACTTTTCTGCCGCCGCGGCGTGGATAGCGGCCGCCTGCATAATTCCCGGTTCCCGTCTGGTCATCAAGGGAGTCTCATTGAATTGCACCCGCATGGGCTTCGTCGCCGTGCTCAAGAGAATGGGCGCCAGGATAAAAATCAAAAAGACCTCCAGGGGCGTCGAGCCCAAGGGAACCATAGAGGTGCGGCATGCTCCGCTTAGCGGAGTCAGAATCGGCAGGGAGGAGATACCGTTTCTGATAGATGAGGTGCCGCTTCTCGCAGTGGTGGCTTCTCAGGCGCAGGGCGAGACACTTATCACCGGCGTGGACGAACTCCGGCATAAAGAATCGGACAGGCTTATCTACACCGCCGGCCTGCTGGGTGCAATGTGCGCGCGCTTAAGGGTGCTGGCGGACGGATTCCTGATACAGGGACCCCAGAAGCTCAAAGGCTCGACAATAATCACCGGCGGGGACCACCGCATAGCCATAGCAGCCGCAGTGGCTGCCCTGGCTGCCGAGGGAGAAACGGTCATAAAAAACAGCGAGTCGGTGCGGGTTTCCTATCCGAATTTTTTCAAAGATCTCAAAAAGCTGTCCAGATAACCGGTAGTTGAAAACACCTGACAGTTGTGCCATAATATCGCCAATGCCGAGCAACCAGTAACGAGATACGAGTAACGAGCAATCAGGCAGCGGGCGCACCAAAACCGCGG
>JBDRGJ010000275.1:0-16145 GCA_043817835.1 bacterium | reverse complement strand
GCTCCGGGCGGGGTTTTCAATGCTTCAGACGTCGCCGCCTGAACGGTGCGCTCTTGCCGCACCTTTTCACCCTTACCGTGTACCCAACGTGGTACATGGCGGTATATTTTCTGTTGCACTTTCCATCCGCCCGGGATATGGCCCGGGCAGTCTCGCCTTTCGACGAGCGCCTTGCCCTTAGGAGTTCGGAAGTTCCTCCCCGCACCACGCCGGGTACAGGGCGATCCCCCGGCCGCTCCGTACATATTTTAACACTTTTCTGAGAGTTGGAGTTATTAAAAGAAAGACAGCTGAGAAGGCTTGCCGGAGTCCCCCCCTTTTTTCCTCCGGACTTTGCCGCTTCCCCTGTCGAGTGCGATATTTGCCTGCATATCCGCCCTTGCGTTGAGTTCTCTCGGAATATGTCCGAGGGTAACTGCTTTGAAGGACGACGTCTTTTTGCGTATTTCTGCCATGAAAGAAGCAAGATTCGGATTCTTTATCCGATAAATACCGTTAAACTGCCGGACAAGAAGCTCTGAATCGGAAAAAATCTGAAGTTCAGTTCCCCCTGCCTTTTTTGCCAGGGAAAACGCCAGGGAAAACGCACTGTACTCAGCAAAATTATTGGTGCAGGAGCCGAGGAATTTGCCGGTTTCAGCAATAACCGCACCATGCGTGTCCATTATGACCACACCCGCGGCACCCAGGCCGGGGTTGCCCCTGGAAGCTCCGTCTATATAGATTTTCAGTTTCACGGCTTATTCCGTTGCGGGATTATCCTGTCGGGCGGCGGGGCCTGCTTCGGCAGGTTCGCCAATGGTCGCCAAAGAATAAATTATCCGCTGGCAAGTTTCGCAGAAAACAAGCACATCCTTTTTTTTCACATCGATTTTTGCCTGGGGGGTCAGGGACATGTTGCAGCCGCCGCAGGCGCTGCCCCCCCCTTTTACTTCCACCACGGCAATTCCCTTTCTCTGGATCCGCAGGTATTCATAACGGGAAAGTATTTCAGCCGGGAACCGGGCCGCAAAAGCGGCACGTGCCTCCTCAAGGCCCTTGAGCTCAGCTTCCAATGCGACCTTCAGCTTTTCCAGCTCTGCGATTTCCCCCGCAGTCCTTTTCTCTTTCTCCGTGAATTCTCTCTGGTTTTTTTTCTCTTCCGCCGATACTGCGTCAATTTTATCCAGTATCTCGAGTATTTCCGTCTCCAGCGCGTCCTTATTATTCTTAGCCCTCTCTGTTTCGAGAAGAAGCGCCTTAAAGACTTCATTGGATTTTAAGAGATTGAGTTCCTTCTGATGCTTGATTATGAGGTTGTCCAGTTCGCCCGCCTCCAGTTCTTTGTCCTTTCTGAGCACCTGAAGCCTGACTGTCTCCGTTTTAAAGGAAGCGGCGGCCTGCTTCTCTTTTTCGATGAAGTCCTTCAGGGATTGAATTTTTGCCGGTATTTCCGAAATCCTGGAGCGCAGGATGTCGATGGTCGAGTCCATGGACTGCACTTCTATGAGGTTTCTGAGGTCTTTCGAAAGAATTATGGACATAAGATAATTATATCATGGAAAATCTTCGTTATTTTCAGCAGGCTCCGGTTTTCTTCAGAATTTCCCTGACTACGGTCTCTACCACGGCTCTGAGGGTCTCATCGGACAGGGTCTTTTCCGCCGCTCCCGGTGCAGCGTAGCGCGCGCGGGCTGCCGCAAGTTTTTTCACTTCGCATTCGCTCAGCGGGGACTGTTTGCCAAGAATTTCCGTCACCAGGGATATTCTGGCAAAGTGCTCCACCGTCTCCATTTTCCAGATGGCTTTCTCAAGGTCTGGACCGCAGGTCACTGCACCGTGATTCGCCATGAGAATGGCATCGTGTTCGCGGACCAGGTGCGCCATGGAACGTGTTACTTCCTCTGTTCCCGGGGTCCCGTATGCCGCCAGCGGTACGGTGCCAAGGGTAAGGACCACTTCTGAAATTAGGGCCTTGTTCAGGGGAATGCCGGCGGCAGCATAGCCTGTTGCTGCAGGCGGATGGGCATGAACCACGGCATGGACATCCGGACGGCTGTTGTAGAACAGCAGATGCATGGCCAGTTCGGATGAGGGATTCCTTTCGCCGGATATTTTTTTCCCTGCAGGTGAAACAAGTACAAGGTCGCCGGCAGACATGACGCCTTTGCTTATGCCGGTGGGAGTGGCAAGTATCCTTTCCCGGTCAAGCCGGACGCTGAGATTGCCGTCACTGGCAGCCACATAGCCCAGGGCATGGATGCGTTTTCCGGCTTCCACCATCTCCGTACGGTGCTGTTCCTCGCTCTTTTTCCGCAAAGGCATAATACGATTCTATCCCAATAATGCCCGACGGTCAAATGCCGCCCGCCTCCTAATGTTTCATCAGGCGTTGGCACAGCAAATGGCGGGCAGGCAAAATAATCCCTTAGTCGGATGACCGTTGCGGGTTGTGGTGTCAAGGCTTGACAAGTCTCCTTCAAAACCCATGGCCGCGCATGTTATGCACAACTTCTTGACAGGTTGAAAAGTGTAAGGTATACTTAGACTGACATATCAGTCTAATTAATCATGCCTAGAACTGTACTGGATAAGCAAATACGCCGTCAGCAGATTCTTGACGCCTCCATTAAGGTACTCTCGCGAAAGGGATACAGGTCTGCCTCCATCTCCGACATGGTTTTTGAAGCCGGGGTGGCCAGGGGGACTTTTTACCTGTATTTTGATTCCAAAGCCGAAATTTTCAAGTCGGCTCTGGATTACTACATGGAAGGCATAAAAAATCTGGTGATGCGGGGCATGCGCACCAGGTATGGCGCCTACGGAGCGAGGGAAAGCCTGAAAGCGGCACTGACGGCCTGGCTAAGATTCTTCGACGAGCACAGGGAACTTTCACGTGTTGTGCTGCGCGATGCCGTTTCCATAGATCCCGACTATGATTTTAAGTATGCCGAAGTCTCTTCAGCGGTTACGGACCATTGGAGGGGGGTGATGGAAGAGTTGCGGAAAGCGGGACTGCTGCGGGAAGAAATAGAACCGGGTTTCGCCGGTTCCTCTTTGGTCTCTATGCTTGAAAGGACGGCTCTGGACAGGATATTGCCGGAACAGCGTCCGGATATCGCCGGATTGGCTTCCGGACTTCTGGATTTTCTTGAAAACGGACTGCTTTCAATCAAGCCGCAGGATACAGGTGAACCGACATAACTAGACTGATATGTCAGTCTATAACGTTATACGCCCAATAGCCCGGCCCGTATAGGAGGAGCGAAAAATGGACGCATTGGAAGCCATAAAAAGCAGGCATAGCATCAGAAATTTTGACGGGAAGCCTGTGAAGAAAGAAGACATAGCCATATTGGTTGACGCAGGCAGGACCGCACCCAGCGCACTGGCGGTGCATCCATGGGAATTCGTTGCAGTCACCGGACGGGAGTCCTTGACAAGACTGTCGGAAATCTGCGACCACGGAAAATTTATCAAATCCGCCGGAGCCGCTCTGGTGGTGCTGTGCGCCGACACTAAGTACTTTCTGGAAGACGGCTGCGCCTCCACGGAAAACATACTGGTGGCAGCTTCGGCCCTGGGCATAGGTTCCTGCTGGGTTGCCGGAGATAAAAAAGACTACGCCCCCAAAATCCTGGAAATGCTTGGCGCCCCGGAAGGCTTCCGGCTGGTCAGCGTTATAGCGCTTGGATACTCTGCAGAAAAAGTCAGTGGCGTGCAGAAACGACCGCTGGAAGAAGTCCTGCACTGGGAAAAATTCTGAATCAGGGCTACCGCAGCTGGGAGAGTATCTTTCTTGTTGAGGCAGAGCGATTGAGGGTGTAGAAATGTATGCCGGGCGCCCCGCGCTCCAGAAGTTCGCGGCATTGTCTTAAGGCGTGTTCCCTTCCGTAATCTTCTACAGCTGACGGGTCGTTTTTTATCCTTTCAAGATCACGAATCATTCCGGGCGGGATGGAGGCTCCGCACATCTCCGTGAAGCGCCTGAGCTGGGGATAGCTTGTTACGGGCATGATGCCGGGAATGACCGGTATGCTTATCCCGGCGCGCCTGCAGTCGTCGATGAAGCGGAAGTAGAGGCTGTTATCAAAAAAAAGCTGGGTTATGACGAAATCGGCGCCTGCATCCGTCTTGAATTTCAGCCATTCGATGTCTTTTTGGCGGGAGGGGGATTCGGAATGGCCCTCGGGGTAGCCGGCCACGCCTATGCAGAACTCCCCCAGTTCGCGCAGGTGCCGGACCAGATCCGCCGCGTGAATATAGTCCGACCTGTGCTTCAGACCATGCGATTCAGGCATGTCCCCGCGCAGAGCCAGGATGTTTTCCACGCCCGTTTCGTGAAGCTTTCCGGCGATGGCGGATATTTCCCGGCGCGTGTGAGCTATGCAGGTCAGATGCGCGACAGTCTCAACGCCGGTTCTGTGCTTTATGAGCCCGGAAAGCGCCACTGTCCTGTAAGCGGCTATGCCGGTTGAGGAACTGGTGACTGATATAAAGGCGGGATGCAGAGGAACCAGTTCCTGCACCGCGGCATAGAGACGGCGCGTATCCTCCGGAGTTTTAGGGGGGAAAAACTCAAAAGAAAAAATCTTGTTCCCTGTCTTGAACGAATCTGTCGCTTTCATGAAATAATTTTAGCAATTTGTATGCCTCCTTAAGTATAATTTGAATGATGAAAGCCAAATATTTCCCTTTCATTTTTTTCTTTCTTCTGTTCTCTTATTTAAGCCTGCACGCTTACCTTTACAGATGGCTTGTCTGGCATTTCAGCATGTCTTCCTCCGTCAGGGCCGCGGCCAGAGTGGCGGCCCTGCTCTTATGCCTGTCTTTTCCGCTTTCCATGTTTATCCACCGGAAGTTTCCCGGCGATGCTTCCGGGCTTTTCTACCTCCTTGCGGCTTCCTGGCTGGGAATTCTCCTGATCTGGTCGACCTCCGCATTCTGCACCGATATCCTTGAAAAAGCCGCAGGCGCGGTCTCCCTGCGTGTCGGCAGGAAAGAAGCCGGGTTTTTCGGACTTTACATCGCGGGGTTTATGTGCGCTTACGGTTTCTGGGGATATTTCAAAACTCCGGCGGTCACGGAACTTCATATCAACTTAAAAAACCTGCCGGTTGAAATGGACGGTTTCAGGCTGGTCCAGATTTCCGACATCCATCTTGGGAATCGTTTTGAAACGGACAGGTTCAGCCGCATAATGGAGAAAGCCGCCGGCCTCAAGCCGGACATCGTGGTATTTACGGGGGACATAATAGACCCTGGTTTTGAATGTACAGACGAACTGAAAAGGTCGACGGGACTTCTGTCTGCGCGTCAGGGAATTTTCGGGGTGCTGGGAAATCACGAATTTTACGCCGGCCTCGACAGAACGCTTGCCTGCTACAGCCGATGCGGTATCCGTGTTTTGCGCAACGAGACAGTGGACGCGGGGGGACTGCAACTGGCAGGAGTCGATGACATATTGGCAGCAGGGCTGGGGGACGCACAGATAGAAGCAGTACTGAAAAAGCTTGAGCCGAAAGCACCCGCTGTGTATCTTTCCCACCAGCCTCTTAAATTTTCTTCGGCTTCCGGCAAAGGCGTCGGTTTGATGCTTTCGGGGCATACGCATGCCGGGCAGATTTTTCCCTTCAACCTGTTCGTACGGGCTTTCTACCCGCGTTATTTCAAAGGGCTTTACAGGGATAAGGATTCATTCCTTTACGTCACTTCAGGGGCCGGCTCATGGGGTCCTCCCATGCGCCTTTTCGCTCCCGCCGAAATTCCGCTCTTTGTACTGCATACCGCGGACTGACATAAATTTTCTATGATGTTTCCGGTGGCGGCCTATATAATATTGAACACCGCCGGAATGGGGGAATTTTAATGAAAACAGCGGAAGCGTATGAAAAAGCGGGAAGGGAACTCTGGCATAACGGAGAATACGAAGAGGCGTTGAAAGTCCTGCAGGACGGGCTCTCTCACTATCCCGAGCACGCCGGTCTGCGCCTGGGCATGGCCATGGCACATCTGCGTCTGGGGAATTTCGTCTCCGCCAGGGAAACTCTGGAGGATCTGGCGCACAGGATGCCGGGCAGCGGAGATGTGCTGGCTGCCCTGGCCGAGGCCTATCTGAGTCTGGGAAAGCGCAAAAATGCGTTAAAAACGGTCAGAAAAGCGGCGCGTTCCCATGATTCTCCGGCTTTTATCGAATACCTGGCCCTCATCCTAGCCCAGCACGGACTGTTCAGGGAATCAATTCCTTACTACAAAATCGTCATAGCCGCCGATCCCTCCAGGCCCTATGCATGGTTCGGCCTGGGCGTGGCTCTGTGCCGGCTGCGCAAATTGAAGGAGGCCGTGCAAAAACTGGAAAAAGCCCTATCCCTGAAGAAAGATTTTTACGAAGCCGCATCATACCTGGGGAACGTCCTCTACGACCGGAAAAAACGGTCCATGGCAGTGAAGCTTTTCATGGGCATCCCTCCCGACCAGCACATGGACCCCGCTTCGCTGACGCGGCTTATAGACTACTGCAAGAAAAGCGGAAAGTTCAGCCAGCTGATTCCCGCGCTGGAAAAACGCCTGCAGGAAGTCATCAGCGGCCGCGACATACTCAAGTTCGTAGAGCAGCTGGAGGACCATGCCGTTTCCGGAAAACCCGGCATGGGGGGGCGTTCCGGCTCGGCTTATGAAAAAATGGCCGGGCTGAGGTTTTCGAAGGTCTGGAAAGATGCCCCCATGATCATTCCGCAGGCCGGAGAACTCTATGAAATCGAGAAGCGTCTCACAAAAATTTTCGGAAGCCCTGTCAGAGGCGTACGCCGGGACAGACTCCCGCTGATCCGCAACGCAGACCCCAGGGCTATGGAGGCTTTTATATCCTCCCTGGCATCCTATCTCAAGGCCGTGGCCGAAAAAGGGGCGGCTCCCTCGCAGGGTCCGGTTTCGCACTGGGGAAAAATATGGGGCATAGACGACCTCGCGCCGTACGCCGTGGCGGTCTTCAGGAAGATGTACGATGATCCGGACCGGTTCGCGGTAAGACAGGTGCCAGTGGACACCATGCTGGCGGCAATAGTCAATCTGCTTAAGTGGATGCCTCCAGGTCTTCACGGCTCCGAGTGGATTGTGGAGCTCGGAGGGGTGATAATAGCCTTCTGGCTGCGCAGGGACATGCTGGAAAGGCTTTTCCTCATGAGGGAAATACTCACGAATACGGAAAAAAAATGCATAGAACCCCTCATAAAACGGGGGAGGAGCTGGAGGAGATGGCTCGGTTATAAAGCGGACAGGGCCTGGTCATATCCTTCCACAGAACTTTTCAAGGACGTCCCCAAAACCCTGGGGGCGGGCCAGCCCGTGAAATGTCCGAGGTGCCGTACCGTTATAAAGGATTACTGGGACATAGCCGATTTCAACGATTCTCCTCCTGTGCGCTGCGGGGATTGCGCCCCCATGCGCCGATGCACCCGCTGCCAGGGTCCCTTGAGGCAGGTCTCATCCTGCGGTAAAGGGAAAAACAAAATGACCGTCTACCGCTGCATGGAATGCTACAAGAAGCAGGGTTCCAGGTAATTTTTCGCGGCATCATGGCTGAACAAACGGCGCTCCGCGCTTGAGCGCGGAGCGCCGTTATCACCTGGATTATGCCGGGCTGCGGTTATTTTCTGCGATATTTGCGCAGACGTCTGGCCACTGACTCAGCAACAGCAATCACATGATCCCTGTCTTCGGGAGAATTGTCTCTCAGATATTTGATCAACGGCCGCATTGATTCGTAAATCGACTCGCTTTCGCCCCTGGCTGCTTTCTCCGGAATTTTAGGGAACAATTCCCTCAAGGATACCTTCAACCCTCTTGCTATCTTTTCCAGGTTGGCCAGAGAAGGATTCCTGTTGCCCCTTTCCAGGTCGCCCAGATAATTGTGGTGAACACCGGCTCTGAACGCCAGTTCTTCTATCGTAAGTCCGGCACGCATTCTGAACTGACGGATTTTTCCGCCGACCAGCGATCTTGAATTTCTGTTCACTCCTCCTCCAGTCCCACCGGACACATGGGACTGAAATAACTCTAAAAAAAATCAGCGCGGGCGGCCACAGCGCATCAGTGTCGGGGATATTGACAATACCACCTTTAAGTGTTATTGTCAAAAAAAGACGACACAGGCTGGCGGCACATGGAAAAGACACCGGATTACACAAAAATCGAAACTCTGCCAAAAACCGAGGGACGGGAAGTTGTTGTTCTATACGACTCCCTTGTCTACCGGGTTATAGACGGCGAATGGGCCGTGGTGGGCAGAGTCGGCACAAACGGCGAAATCTGTTATTGCCGATAAAGCATGGTGATAATTTTCAGCATTTTGCTGGAATTCAGCGCCCGCTCCAGCTCAAGCCTTACGCCCCCATTTCCATCAAGCATATTCAGACAACTTTCCGACTAATAGGCCTTAAGGCCTGACCCGGCATGGGACGCATGGCCCTCCATTGACCAGCCTCCGCGTGTTATAATCAATAAATGGCGCGAAGACTGCCTTCACCGCTGCTTGCCGCTGCTTTGCTGTGCCTCACGGGATTGAAAATTCCGTCATCAGCGGCTGCCTACGGAAATTCTCCGGCTTTAGTCCGGCTGGAGGCTCTGGCAGGTGTCGCCGACCCCGCCCCTGCCGCCACGCCTCTCTGTCCCGTACAGGCCGCATCGCAGGGGGAAAAACCTCCGGGACTGCCTCCTTTCGTTTTTTCCGGCCAGGCGGACATTGCCGCGCTTATCGCCTCCTCAATAGACAACAGCAGGACCAGCGTGGAAGCTGCTCTTTACGGCCTGACCCTTCAGGGCGTGGCGGAAGCTCTGGTGCGGGCCAAAAACAGGGGGGTGGCAGTCAGAGTCATAATGAACGAAAGCCATGCTCTTTACAGGAGAAGCAGGGAAGTGCAATTTCTGCTTGATAACGGAGTGAAAATACGCACGCTCAGAGGCTCCTCCAAGTACGGCATCATGCACAACAAGCTGGCCATCTTCGATTCCCGCGCGATTGTGACCGGCTCCTTCAACTGGAGCACAACCGCCAACACGATAAACCATGAAAATGCCATTTTCAATTCTGAGGATGCCATGGTTAAAGGATATCGGAATTACTGGAACTGGATGTGGACACACACGCGGGCTGTCAGCGAAGGGCCCGGGCCTGAAGTGCCGTATGAAGGCTACGGCCCTCCGCCGGCCGATCCAGATCCCTCCGTAAATTTCAACGGCGCGGTTTTTCCGTCCTACTCCTTTTCCCCGGCCGGGCCGACCCAGATGAACCTTCTGACCGCCCTGAAAGCCGCGGAAAAAAGTGTCGATGCCGCAGTGTTCAGCTTCTATTCGCAAAGTGTGGCTGACGCCCTGGTGGAGGCGCATGAACGCGGCGTGAGGGTAAGGATTGTGGTGGACAAATTGCAGGGCAACGGTTCTCCTCTCACCAAATTCCTGCTGGACAACGGTATAAAACTGAAATGGAGCCAGGGGCCGGGCGCTAAGGGAGTGATGCACCACAAATTCGCCGTATTTGACGGAAAAATGCTGGAAACAGGCTCCCACAACTGGACCGGCAACGCCCAGTACAATAATTTTGAAAATGTATTCTATTCGGTCCGGCCGCTGTATGCCGGAGGGTATTCCGCCGAATTCGAAAAGATTTATGCCGCCGCGACAATCCCCACCCCGGCTGAACTGGAATTGATTCTTACCCGGCCTTCGGACTCCTTCCCGGACTGTTCAGGCAGCAGAACAGGCCTGATAACAGGCGATTTTTCCGACGATCCGTCTTACGATCTCGAACCCTCTTATTAGCGCATTTGCCGGTTTCGGTTACAGCCATTGTTCTTTCTGTCCGTTTCTTCTGCTTGCCGCACATAATCCCTGCTTTCTCATGCCACCCTTCTGAATTCTGTCTGCTGTATTCTGACTTCTTTAGCCTGAAAGTTGCAGTTGACTGCAACTTTCACCCCATAGGGGCCGCCCTTTTCCGACGGCAAACTACGCCGGTCCATGCAAAGTGCCCAATGAACAAAAATATATGTTCAAGAATGGATGTCGGACGTAAAATGTCGGGACAACCCAGCTCTTTTGCCCAATGATTTGCTATGACAGGGCAAAAGAGCTGCCCTCCGGGCGAATCCTTCAACTGAAGGATTCGGGTTAGTAGGTCTTTTGTCCCTGCGCAGGATAGGCAACAGGGCTCATGACGCTGACAAACGCATCGACTACAATAATATATAAGACAATTTATGAGGCATATGATAATACCACTGCTTTTTATTTCAATTTTCTTGTCTTTCATTCCCGCCTCAGCCGGGACAGTGGATTTTGACGGCTCCTTCCCGGGCATGCCGCCCATAGAAATAACCGGCGGAAATCTTTATGTCCCAGTAATTCCCCCTGCGGATATCGCACAAAACCGCGGCATAAAAGAATGGACGGTCATGGTTTTTGACAACGGAAAAAATGCCCTGGAAGATTGCGGGCTTTCGGATGTCAATGACCTTGAAGAAGCCGGCTCCTCAGAAAACGTCAATGTGGTGGTCGAATTGGGCCGCATCAAAGGTTTCGAAGCTTCAGACGGTGACTGGACGGGTTCCAGGAGATATCTCATCCAAAAGGACTTCGACAAAAACCGCATCACTTCTCCCGTGCTTATGGAAATAAAGGATTCCGACATGGGCGACTGGAGATACCTGGCGGGATTTGTGAGATGGGTCAAAGTTAATTTCCCGGCCAGAAAATACGCGCTTATAATCGCAGACCACGGAAACGGCTGGAAGCCGGTCGATTCCGTCAATGCCATCACGCGCGGCATTTCACTGGATGAGGAAACGAACCATGAGATATCGGTGCTGGAAACCGGAAAGGCTTTTGCCGAAATAGGCTGGCTTGATCTGTATGGCGCCGACGCCTGCAACATGCAGATGATGGACGTTGCCTACGAAATAAAGGATCATGTGGGAATAATAGCCGGTTCGGAGGAAACGGTTCCGGGAGCGGGTTATGCCTATGGCGCATTCATGAATCTGCTTAACAATAATCCGACTGCAACTCCCGAAGAACTGGGATATTATATGGTCAGTACATATTCCGAATATTTTCTTAACGGCGGCGATAACGAGTCCATGTCAGTAACACAATCAGTGATAAGGACGTCCCAGTTGGAGCCGCTCAAGAAACTTCTTGACGATTGGACGAGGCTGGTGATGGCTGAAAACGACAGAAGCCTCATGGAAAAAGCAAAAAAATCTGCAAGGTTTTTCGATGACAGGGACTACAAGGACCTCTATGACTTTGTGAGCGCGTACGGACGGGAAACGGCAAGCCCTGAAATCCGGGAAAAAAGCGGGGAAATACTGCGCCACATAGAGACCGGACTGATTGCTTCAAACTGGGCAATGGCCGGAAACGCTCACGGCCTTTCCATCAATATCCCACATGCCTCTTATGACCAGGCGTATGATCTGCTCAATTTTCCCAGAGAGGGATTATGGGGCGATTTTGCCAGGTGGTCGGCCGGGATTTACTCCCGTTCTTCCGGCAAACGATATAAAAAATAGGCTCCGGCATACGGGGGAATGAGTGTAAATAGCTGTCTTTAAGAATTTTAAGAAACGGGTTTGCCGGTATATAAAACAGTGATTTTTCGTTTTACTCTACCCTGAACCCTATACCCCCTACCCTTTTAAATCACAGCCAATAGCGCATCCAGTAAAGGATTCTGCTCGCAACTTTGAAAAGAAACTTCTGTCCCTTCCAATCATCCAGCGTCACCTTCCTGCAATGCCTGAGGTCTTTCTCGAACGCAGCCTTCATTCTTTCCCCGAAGTCAGGCCCCAGTATATTGGTGTTTATCTCCAGATTGAAATGGAGACTGCGGTGGTCCAGATTATGGCTGCCCACCGATGACCATACGCCGTCTATTACGGCTGTTTTGGAGTGCAGGACGCTCGGCATCCATTCATGGATTTCTATCCCGGCTTTTATAAACAGGCCGTAAAGAGACCATGCGGCCCACCGGACATATGGGTGGTCTGTCTGCGAGGGCGTGATTATGGCGACCTTCACTCCCCTGCGGGCCGCGCGCACCAGACGCCTGTATATGGTCCTGCCCGGAAGAAAGTATGCGTTTGTTATGTAGATAAAGTCTTTTGCTTTGTCGATGGCATATTTGTAGCTGCGGCGGATAGACCGCCTGTTCCGCAATCCCGAAACAGAAACCACCGCCACCGGCGTCCAGGCGGCATTCTCCGTGGACGGCGGCATGTTTCCTTCCGGTTCCGGCTGCCCGGGGGGAATCTGCAGGCCGCAGCGCTTCCAGGATTCCCAGAAAAGCAGGGCCACTTCCCCCAGGGAACCTCCTTCAAGCCGGACCTGCACATTCTTCCAGCCACGCCCGCCCCAGGAAGCGGGCGCGTCATCAGCGTTCAGGTTGGCGCCCCCCACAAAGCAGATCTTCTCGTCCACCAGCAGGATTTTACGGTGGTTTCTGCGCAGCCAGTTCCAATGCGGCTTCCAGGGCTCGAGGGGATGATATTCCGCGACCTGCACTCCCGCACTGGCCATGTGCTCGAAAAACGAGCGGCTGGAGCCTATGGAACCCACGGCATCATAGATAACGAAGACCTGAATCCCCTCTCCCGCCTTGCGCTCAAGGACCTCCCGGAAGCGCAGGCCGACGGAATCGTCGCCGAAGGAATAAACCTCCAGGAGTATGGTGCGGCGCGCTTTTTCCAGCGCCTCCAGCATTGCGGGAAAGGCCTGTTCTCCGTCGCCCAAAAGCTCCACCCTGTTGCCGGGGTGGACATCCGATGCGATAAGACAGTACTCCATCCAGTTGCGTAATGTCATGGTATGCCCGCCTCAATTATAACGGCTGACAGACTCCCGGTCAATGAGCCGGCATCATTCCGAACCTGACTGATGCCGGAATGCAGGGGGCGATTTGCTAGAATCATGCAATGGAATTTTTTCACTCCATTGCAGGCTGGTTTTTCTTCGCATTGGATTTCGTTCTGCACCTGGACAGGCATCTGGGAGGACTTATCTCCCGGTACGGTTCCTGGACATATCTGATATTGTTCCTGATAATTTTTTGCGAGACCGGTCTCGTGGTGACCCCCATACTCCCGGGAGATTCCCTGCTTTTCGCCGTAGGAGCATTTTCAGCGAGAGGAGTACTGGACCCATGGACTCTTTTCTTCCTTCTTTCAGTTGCGGCGATTGCCGGGGACACTCTCAATTACTGGACAGGAAATTACATCGGCCCCAGGGTCTTTCATTTCGAAAGCTCAAGATTTTTTAAGAGGGAACACCTGGAAAAGACTCACAGGTTCTACGAAAAATACGGCGGCAAGACGATAGTAATTGCGCGGTTCGTGCCCATAATACGCACCTTTGCCCCTTTTGTGGCAGGCATCGGGGCCATGACCTACTGGAAGTTTCTCGCTTACAATGTGGCCGGAGGCATTGCCTGGATAGGCATTTTTGTGTGGGGCGGATATTATTTCGGCAATATTCCGGTGGTCAAAAACAATTTCACTTTGGTCATTTTCGTTATAATAATACTTTCAATAATGCCCGGCGTGATTGAATATCTGCGTCACCGCGGTTCCGCCGGAAAGCTTCAGAGCGTTTAAAATCCCCTCAGTACACGTTCCCGTTCCCAGGGCAGATACCCCATGAACGACAGAAGAGACAACATCAGAAACATCGCTATCATCGCCCACGTGGACCACGGCAAGACCACGCTTGTGGACGCCATGCTCAAGCAGACCGGCGGATTCAACGTGAAAGCGGACGAGACCCGGGAAGTTGTGCTCGACTCCAATCCCCTTGAAAGGGAACGGGGGATAACGATACTGGCCAAATGCACCTCCGTAGTTTACAAGGGCAAGACCATAAACATAGTGGATACCCCCGGACACGCCGACTTCGGCAGCGAGGTGGAACGCATACTGCAGATGGTGGACGGCGCCCTTCTGCTGGTGGATGCGGTGGACGGTCCCATGCCGCAGACCCGTTTCGTCCTAAGAAAGGCCATGGCACTCGGGCTTTCCCCTATAGTGGTAATAAACAAAATGGACAGGCAGGGCGCAAAACCCCATCATGTGCACGACGCAGTCCTCGGGCTTTTCATCGACCTGGGGGCATCAGACCCCCAGCTTGAATTCCCGGTTGTTTACGCTTCGGGAAGGGAGGGCCGGGCCGGCACCCATGCCGAAACACTGTCCGGAGACCTTGCTCCTCTTTTTGAAACCATACTCCACCATGTGCCGCCCCCGCTGGCCCGCATCGACAAACCGCTGCAGATGCTTGTCACCATGCTGGACTACAGCAGTTTCGTCGGTCAGATAGGCATAGGAAGGATAATGAGCGGTGTGCTCAGGAAAGCCCAGCAGGCGCTTCTGCTCAAGCCGGACGGAACTTCAAAACTTTGCAAAGTGAACAAGATAGAGCACTTCGCCGGTCTCTCCAGAAAGGAAGCGGACGACGCACTGGCCGGAGACATAGTGGCTGTAGCCGGTCTGGAGGGTGTCGACGTGGGAGACACCCTATGCGATCCTGCCAGTCCCGGTGCCATCGTTCCCACAGCAATAGACGAACCCACAATCTCCATGGAATTTATGGTCAACGACAGCCCGTTCGCCGGACTGGAAGGGAAGTTCGTTACCGGCCGGCATCTGAAGGCCCGCCTGGAACAGGAAGCCCGCACGAACGTAGGCCTCAGGCTGGAACAGCTTCCCGGAGAAGGGAAATTTAAGGTATCCGGAAGGGGGGAACTGCACCTGACCATTCTCATAGAGACGATGCGCAGGGAAGGCTATGAAATGGCTGTCTCCTCCCCGGAGGTGATCTTCAGGGAAGAAAACGGCAGGGTCATGGAGCCGGTGGAACGCCTTGTCCTGGACATCCCGGCCGAAAACCAGGGGGCGGTCTATGAAAGTGTCGGCAAAAGGGCCGCCAGGCTGGAAAACATGATCAACGAAGGGAAGGAAAGAGTGCGAATGGAATACATACTCCCTTCACGGGCACTGTTCGGTTTCAAGTCCGAGTTCATGACAGCGACCCGCGGCAACGGAATAATGCACCACAGTTTCCACGGTTACGCGCCCAGATCGGGCGGCGTCATGACGCGGCAGAACGGAGTATTCATAGCCAAGGCTGCAGGCGAGACCACTTCCTACGCGCTTTACAGCCTCCAGGACCACGGGCAGATGTTTGTCCTTCCCGGTCTTAAGGTCTATGAAGGACTGATAGTGGGGCAGAACGCGCGCGGCAACGACCTGGTGGTCAATCCATGCAAAGAAAAGCACATGAGCAACATGCGCAGCAAAGCCTCGGACGAAGCGCTGGCCCTGACTCCCCACCGGGTCATGAGCCTGGAACAGGCGATAGAATACGTCGCGTCCGATGAACTGGTGGAGGTTACGCCCAAAGCCCTGCGCCTTCGGAAAAAAATCCTCGCCAAATCTGAAAGGAAACGTCTGTACGGAAAAACTGACGAGGAATAATTTGTGCAAGGCTGAAGGATAAAGGATGAGGGATAAGGGCTGCCTGACCGCCAATTAGGAGACCAGAATAGTTACTGTAAAATATGATATGGTAGTATGGTAGTGAAACTGATATTGTCAACACATTGAATCGAGTCAAGGCCCCCTGAAGAAGTTCAAATACAATCTGTCCTGATTTAGGTGGGGCGGCGCAAATGCTAGCAGCATCCAAGCTTCTTATGTGTTGGAAAGAGCTTTTTCAGAAAAAGCCTCCCCGTTTCTACCTTGCTTTAGGAATCGTATTTTTTTGTGGCATTCTGTTCGGTTGGATCACCGGACAAAATGCTCCCGACAGAACGTTCCGCAAACCCGCCGGAGAAATAGTGCGCCAGAGCCAAACTGGACTGATTCATCCTATCTTGGACTATGAAATCGACTTCGAATTCAACGAGACCAAACTCTTTCGTTCGCGTTTGCAAAAGTTTATAACGCAGCAGATTGATAATGGTAAGGCCCGGCGTGTGTCCGTGTACTTCCGCGATCTAGTAGCCGGCGCTTGGTTCGGGATTAATGAGAAAGACACATATTTCCTTGCAAGTCTTAAAAAGGTCCCCATAATGATTCTGACTTTGAAACAGGCGGAATCAGACACGGGGACATTGGAGC
>JBDRGJ010000274.1:0-4655 GCA_043817835.1 bacterium | reverse complement strand
AGAAAAGCAGCCTGTTGACCGACACATTGAAAGGATTGGGATATGCCCTGGCTTTTTGTTCCAAATCAACCTGAAACTTTGCTATTTTACCAGTTATTCCAAAGCTCAACGCGCTTAAAATGTCTATTTTCCCCCATCCATAGGATGTGTCAAAACCCTCGGGCCCCAAGTCGTCGGCTGAATTCCTTATGATAGCCACAATTTCCGAATTGGTTTTTAAAGGAACGGCTGAGCGAAGAAGAGCGGCAAGTCCTGCCACATGCGGGGATGCGAACGATGTGCCGGTGGCGCTGTATTCGTAACCGTCATTATTTTTGGTCGTGACTATCCCGACCCCAGGCGCAGTCACTGTTAGGGAAGAGCCTAAAGCCGAGAAAGATGCCACATTATTTAAGGCGTCAGTGGCGCCGACTGCGATGACTCCGGGTATTTTAGCCGGGCACTCTACGACACGGTCATTGCCGGCTGCAGCCACAACAACAACATTATTTGAAAGGGCCAGGTTGACCGCGGAAACCAGAACCGGATTGCATGTCGAGTCATTACCGCCGAGGCTCAGATTCAACACCATCGGTCCGGTGCCGGCGGCAGGAGTTGTGGCGAGATCCACAGCGTAAGCGATGGCTGCCGCGATGGCAGGAGTGTCGGTCTCATCGCAACCGTCTACGTCGTCAAAAACCCGCAAAGAAAGAAGTTCCGCGCCCCATGAAACTCCCGCAATTCCCAGGGCGTTGTTCCCGGTTGCGGCGGCAATCCCTGCCACGCCGGTGCCGTGTCCGAGACAGTCTGTCGGAACAGGCTCGGCTGACCTTGCTCCGGTCACCGGATTAAAAAACGAACTGGCATCGCTGATTTTATCCGAAAGGTCTGAATGTTTTCCGTCAATGCCTGTATCTATAATACCAATCGTGACTTTGTTCGTTGCTCCGGTTTCGTAATTCCATCCTCTGAAAGCATCAATTGCTGAAAGTCCGTATTGGCTTGTCAGCAGAGTATCATTGGGAACAGTTGACGGCCTGTAGACCGTATTGGGAACAGCTTCAAGGACATCAGGCTTCTGCCTGTAGATGGCCAGCCCTGTTTCGACGCTCATTCCCGGCGGAAGCTCCACCGAAACCCAGCCTATGTCCGGCAATTCGCCCTTCACCGACGCGCCTATTGACGAATGAACCGCCGCTTTCTGCGCTGAAACAACCGACGCTTTGAATTTTACCAGAACCATTCTATCGACAGCTTCCACCGGCGGTGAGCCGGCATGACTTCTGACCTTTACGATATTGAAAGCATGAGCAATATCAGGCAGGCAGGCAGCGAAAAACAGCAAGGATATAAGAGCATAGAGTGTAGAGTGTAGAGTGTAGAGTAACCGGAGAATCCCGATTAGTGACCGCAAACTGCAAAACGCCAGCCCCGAGCGAAGTCGCGGGGTAAACAGTGAACGTTTAAATGGCATTTTTGTCATTTTTTTGAGGATAATTCCTTCAGGCCGGCTTCGACTACTGCTTTTTCGACTTCTTTCCGGAAAGCGGAATCTTTTATCCGGAATGAGCCGGGCCATGAAACGGAATAATTCCCTTCTCTTTTTTTGAGAAGGCCGGCCGTGACAGCAAGGTCTGCGTCGAAATCCACTTCCACATTGGCCACTCTGTAAGTTGAAGAAAGTTTTCTTGCAGAAAGCACTTTGAAAGATGGTTTGGCAGCCCTGACGGCCTTAGGCTTGAAAGCGGCCGGCTTAAAAGCAATCAGGGAATTGTAGAGCTTCCTGCTGAGCAATCTCACATCAGCGTACTTCCTGCCGGCCTTTGACACGGTCACTGGCATGCGCAAAACCGAAGGAGCGATTACTATCCCGCTGACAACCATGATTCCGGAGAGTTCCACCTCGACTTTTGCCGGTCCTTTGTCTTTGTGCTCATCTGGTAAGGTTTTAACTCCGGAAATATCCAAAGCCCAGCCGCATGTAAAAAACAGCGGGATCAATATGGCTACAAGTAGCGGCAGAGCGAAAGCTCTGCCTTCTTCAGGGCAAAGCTTCCCGCCACACATCTCTGGCGGACCCGCCGAAGTCGTAGTGGCAGGCGCTTTGCAGCTACAAAATCGTTTTTTTGTCACAAGTCAGCCCTGTTTATCCAATCGGGCCCAATACAGCTTCTCTTGAAAAGGAGTGTTCTCTATGTATTCTCTTATTTTTTCTAATCTTTTTTCGTTCCTTATTATATGTTCGCAATAATTCGGTTGCCAGAATCTTTTTCCCATGAATCCGCTTTTCTTCACTCCCGATGTTGTTTTTGCCTTAAAGTCCTGAATGTAGCGGCAAAGCGGTAGCTTTACTTCTTCCAACGCCAGGATAAAATGCAGGTGCTCTGGCATCAATTTATAGTAATCCAGCCGCACTCCTTCATGCTTTTCAAGATTCCTCAGGCAATTTTCGATGATTTCTTTATAATTCAAGCAGAGCTTCGCTCTGCCGCTACAACAAATCGTCACAAAATAATAGCCGTTTGAAGAATAATCATAGTGTTTGAGCCTCACATGCTTCCTGTAACCGGCTGTTATCATTACACTCTCTCAAGATATTCGCAGGTCCGGGTATCAACCCTTATCGTATCGTCCTCATTGACAAAAAGAGGGACTTTTATCTCCATGCCGGAAGCCAGGGTGGCAGGCTTGGTCATATTGGAGACCGAATCGCCCTTCACGCCCGGCACGGTGAAGACCACTTTCATTACCACGCTGGTCGGCAATTCAATATTAAAAAACTTATCATTAAGATAAAGTCCTGACACATCCATGTTCTCGGTCAGAAATTTGAACATATCGCCCAGTTTTTCAATCGGAAGCGCTACCTGCTCGAAACTCGTGTTGTCCATAAAATGCGCCATGTCCGCTTCGGCGTACATATAGGTCTTGGGACGTTTTTCCACCGAGACTTCCCTGAATTTGTCCTCGGGGCGATAGCTTGTCTCGATAACCGAACCCGTATAGAGATTGCGCAATTTTACGCGCACCACAGCCCTGGCCTGCGACTTGCGGTGATGCTGGTAATCCAGGATTTCGACAATCACCCCGTGTTCATTTTCAAATATCAGACCTTCCCTGAAATCTCCGGTTGTTATCATATATCAACCTCTTTAGCGTATAGCGGCTAGCGATTAGCGTTTAGAAACATCAATTCACAGAAAGTTTGCGGATATAAGATGACAGAAGCTTCATAACTTCCTGAGTCACACTATACAGTCTTTCGTAATCTTCGGCGCTTAAAAAGCCTATGTGGCTGCAAAGCTGAAGCTGTGTTTCAAGTTCTGCGGAAGAACCAAGCGCTATCTTTAAAAATTGCACATACTCTTTCGAGCCGCGCATATAGCCCTCAGCTATGTTTGAAGGGATGGATATCGAGCTTCTTCTCATCTGCGCAGTCAGACCATACATTTCCTCTTTCGGAAATTTTGAAGTAACGGCATAAACCTGTTTCACCGCTTCAAAAGCCTTTTTATAAGCGATAAGTTCCTTATATGACTGTATTTTCATCGGGATTTTACCGCCATTTTTTCTTGCTATTCGCTGACCGCTAATCGCTTTTCCCCCGCTATACGCTAATCGCTAGCCGCTAAACGCTTATCGCTGATATGCCATCATCTTCAGCGCCAGAATCCGCTTCTCCATGGGCGGGTGCGTGGCGAGAAGGTCTGCCGCAAAACCGCTTTTTTCCTCTATCAGGCTGCCCCGCGGATCCGCTATGCATAAATGGGCCACGCCGTTATGAATGGAGCGGGTGGAGTCCACTGCGTTTCTTATCTTTTCAAGCGCGTTTGCAAGGGAAGGGGATTGCGGGTAAGTTCAGATCCCGATGCGTCAGCCGGATATTCCCTGCGTCTGGATATCGCCATGGCAAGAATGCGTGAAATAAGCGGAGCCAGCAGAATCATTATGATCCAGAGTGCGAAGAGAATAGCAGCGCCGCCTCCCCCTTTTCCGCGCCTGCCGCCTCTGCCGGAAACAGTACCACTGCTCCTCATCAAAGCCCTGTTTCTCATGGTTCTGCCGGTGAAATCGCTCAGCAGCGCTATAGCGCCCATCAGGGCCGCCACCATTGTCATAAGCCGGATGTCGTAATTCCTTATATGACTCATCTCGTGGGCTACAACCCCCTGCAGTTCCTCCCTGTTAAGGCTCTTTATCAGGCCTTCGGTCACGGCCACAGCCGACTTTTCGGGACTGAACCCCGTTGCAAAAGCGTTCAGGTCCGGGTCAGGAACGACGTAAGCCTCCGGAACCGGCAGGCCCGATGCCGTTGCCATTTCCTCAAGCACATTGAGAAACTGTTTTTCTTCAGGTGACGACGGATCGGCCCTGCGCGCCATGGCTGACCTGAGAACCATATACGGACCGTTGGAACAACTGTTCAGCGTCATCAGTATTCCGCCCATGACGGCTATGAGGGTTCCGTAGGGATATGCCGGTGGTTTGGAACGCCTGCGCGAAATATAATGTTTATAGCCATGGCTGTCTTCAGCGAAATAACCCCTGTCATCCCCGTTAAACGCCCTTGCATCTATTCCCGGAAACGACATTCCCATAATGAACACATCAAAACCCAACCCCAGAAAAGCAAACAAGCCTATGAAAGAGGCGACTATGACCCAGGTCATCCGCTT
>JBDRGJ010000273.1:0-4319 GCA_043817835.1 bacterium | reverse complement strand
CGCAGTGACGCTCTGAAATTGCCTGTTTTTAGGAATTTCATTTTTTTCTCTCCGACGGAGAATTGTTTTTGGTTGGCCAAAAACAGCATGTGGTGGCGACTTTTGGCTTTTTGTCTCTCCGTCGAGACTGCGGAAGCACGGCTAACCCATGGCCGGCTCATTGCGGGCTTTCAGCTCTTTGATAACCATTTCCCGCATATCGGGACGGTTGGTGATGTGGCAGGAGATGTCATTCACATTGTACCCTGCGTATGTGGCGCATTTACGGCACCATGTATGAGGATTGCCGCCGGTCAATCCTTTGCGTAGATTCTGGTAGAACCGGCTGTTCCAGACACAGGCTATATCTTCCCCATGAAGGTCAGAAATTTGCTCTCCCCAACAACAGCATGGAAGAACAGAACCTTTAAGATCAACATAGATGTGCTGCCACGGCCTGAAACACACGAACTTCCGCCGGGTAAGCCTTTCGCCAAAAAGCGGAGGCAGGACGGCCTCAAAGGGCCGGAATGAGTCCCGCGAACGGAGAGCCCTCTCAACAGCACGGGCGCGTTTGAGCGAAAGGTTTGTCCTCTCCTGGTCGAAGAAGCAGGATAACGGCAGATGGTCCGGAGAGAATATCTCCATATAGGAGCATCGCACGCGACGTGCTCGCAATTCCCATGCAAGACGCAGAAAATCCGGAAGGTCATCTATGTTTTTGACAGTCAACACGCTGAGAAGCTCGATGCGCAGGTCATTCTCCCGCGCGTGCTCATTCCTTATGTCTGCGAGGCGCCTTATGTTCGCTATGATTTCTTTAAATGCATCAATCAGCCCGGTCAGTTCACGGTGCAGGGACGGATTGGAAGCATGCAAGGATATCTGGATCAGGTATCTGCCCTTGAGCAGCTTCTCGATGACGCCTGGCGTCAGAGGAGTGCCGTTCGTCGTCAGTGTCTTTTCGGCTTCCGGCAATGTCCGGTTAATATGGTCCAGGAAGTCTTCTATGTGCGGTATCAGGAGAAGTTCGCCGAATCCCGTGAAAGTCACCTGCCGCGCATTGCTTATGAACTGGCCCATCCTGGTTTCGAAAAAGTTTTTGTAAGCTTCGAAGCTGAACAGCGGATACTCGCCTTTGGGACAGAAGACACAGCGCGCATTGCATGGACCGTGCGCTCCCAATGTGACCATTTCGGGCGTGGAAAGCAGTCTTTTCTTTCTCCGTCGGTACTCCACACTGTTAAGCATGGTGTTGAGCTTGCACATAGAGAACCGCGGTGCGCGCTTCATGGCCTGTCCCCCAAAGTCACCACTAGGATGGGATCGGCGACGCAGAGCATCCGGCGATGGCGCCGGCCGGACGCGACGAATCTCCTTTTTTGAAAAATCCATTCTCGTGCCAAATATCGAATCTCAAACAACAAAAATTTTTAGCTGCGGAAAAAACCTTCACCCGTTAATATTATACAAAATGCTGCTGTTTTGTGACGGCAGAACAAATACGGCGGTAATCCAATTTGCTAAACTCAAATAATCACTCAGGTTCAAAGGTTAAAAAGGTTCACAGTTCAAGGTTAAGAGGTTCAGAGGTTGGTGAACCGTGAACCCTGAACTTTGAACGCGGAACCTGAATAAGGTTCAGAGGTTGGGAAACCATGAACGGTGAACCCAAAGCAGTTACAAACTGAAAAGCCATATGCTGAAAGACCTTAAAATTCTGGGCAGGGAGTCGGTGATATACGGCCTTTCCACCGCGGCCGCCCGTTTTTTAAATTTTCTGCTGCTTCCTTTTTATACTCATTACCTCACCACTTCCGAATACGGCATAGTCGGAGCAGTGTTCGCATACATAGCTTTTCTAAACATTGTCTACCAGTATGGAATGGACCAGGCCTACATGCGCTATTTCTCCCCGGAGGGAAGCCGTACCGAAGTTCCAGATTGTGTAGATTCGGTACGTCCCAAACCTACGGAGTTTGGATGTTTGGGACGTCCCGATGAAAGATTCTCAACCCCGTTCTGGGCGCTTGCCGCCACCTCGGCGCTTTTTTCCCTTGGGCTTGCCCTCGGCGCACCTTTCATGGCTTCGGCTGCCGGCGTCGGTGAAGGGTCTTCGCAGGCCGTCAGATGGGCCGCTGCCGTGCTGGCCCTGGACGCTCTTGTATTGCTGCCTTTCGCGCATCTGCGGATGCAACACCGCCCCTGGTTTTTTGCTTCGGTCAGAATAGCCTCAATAACAGTCAATGTCGCAGCCAACATCGTCTTCGTGGGGCTGGCTGGAATGGGGATCAACGGGGTGTTTCTGGCTGCGGTCTGCGCTTCAGCCGCGTCCCTGCTTTTTCTGATTCCGGTTTTCAGGGAAAATCTGCGGCCGTTCTTCAGCAAAAGCATGTTCTCCGCCATGCTGCGGTTCGGCCTTCCGCTGGTGCCGGCCGGGCTGGGAGCCATGGCGGTTCAGGTCATAGACAGGCCCATCCTGCTCAGGATGACTGACAGCGCGACCGTTGGCATATACCAGGCCAATTACCGCCTGGGCATAATAATGATGCTGGCGGTAGGCATGTTCGACCAGGCATGGAGGCCGTTTTTCCTTGAGAGGGCCGGCAGGCCCGATGCCGGCAGGCTTTTCGGCCGGGTGCTGACCTATTTCACCCTGGGCGGAACATGGCTGGTTATGGCTCTTTCTTTCTTCATGCCCGAATTCGTATCCATAAAGATAGGCGGAACGCATCTGATACACCAGTCCTACTGGCCGGGACTGAAGGTGGTGCCTGTCGTGCTGGCCGCCTACCTTTTCTACGGACTTTATATAAACTTCATGGTTTCCATCGTAATCAGCAAAAGGACGGATATTCTGGCGTGGACGACTTTTCTGGGAGCCGGTGTGAACATAGCCTGCAATCTGCTTATGATACCCAGATGGGGCATGATGGGGGCGGCGTGGGCGACCTTCTTGGCTTATCTGGCCATGGCCTGCGCACTGTATCTGTCCGGCCGGAAAATTTATCCGGTTCCCTATGAATACGGACGCCTGGCGTGCATAGCGGCTTCGTCCGCAGCCGTGCTTGCCGCTGTTTACCTGGCGTCCGGCGCTTCGGGGACTTTGTGGATTCTGTCGAGGATTGCCGCGCTTCTGGCTTTTCCCCTTCTTCTGCTTCCGGCAGGCTTTTTCAGCCGCGGCGAAAAAGAGGTTCTGGGCAGATTGCTGGGTCTGGGGAAAGTGTAGCAGGCCCTGATGACGCTGCCGGTATCACTTTTCGCCTGTCTTCCGCTTCTTAAAAACAGTCACTATCTCCATACGCATTGAGTCAAAAACGTCGCCGTTTCTGAAAACCACTTCATGCGTTTTTATGAAAGAGGCGGGAGAGCTTTTATAAATTGCAATAATGCGGGATTTGGAACTTTCAGATATCGCACCGTTGGAAATCCAGTTTCTGACCGATTCGCGGGTTATATGTTCCGAAGTCCGCGCACGCGGGAAATGCCTGCGTGATATGGAGGCGAGATCGCCGGGCGAAAAGAAATTTTTTCTGGCGGGATTCCTGAACCGCTGGATAAGAAATGACGTTTTGTCGTCTTTGCCGCCGTAGGAAGTGAGGTGGCAGAAGACAGCGCGTCCGCCAGGCTTCAGCACGCGGCTGATTTCCGCAAGCACTTTGTGCAGGTCCATGAACTGCAGTCCCTGTCTGCAGGAGCATATGTCAAAAGTATTGTCGGGAAAAGGCAGTTTTTCCGCACGGGACAGCACAAGACAATCAACCTTTCTGCGGGATTTAAGCGACATCCCGGCGCACAGGTCAAGCCCCACCACTTTTTTTACCCTGCCTTTAAAAGCGGCTGCTATCATGCCGGTTCCGACAGCCAAATCAAGGAGCAGCGAATTCCTGCCGGGCCTGGCCGCCCTGCGCATTTTTGAAATCAGATTTCTGTCTCCCACCCAGTGCGAGGACGTGTCATATCCGGGTGCGCGTTTTGAAAAGTGCGACTGGGACGTTTCAGGGTGCCGGTTGTTTTTCATGGAGTGTGTTCAATTTCATAAGTGGAGTTTAGGGGATTTTGTTTTCTTTCTGAAAAAATCGATCATCATATCTGCGGCCGGGCCTATGTCAGTTTTATCCGTGTGCAGCGTTATGTCCGGACGAAGCGGTTTTTCATAAGGGGCATGCAAACCGGTAAAATTCACGATTTCGCCGCGCCGTGCTTTTTTATATAAACCCTTGGAATCTCTTTTTTCGCATATTGCAAGCGGGCAGTCAACGAATACTTCGATAAAATTTTCGCTGCCGATTGTTTTACGCGCTTTTTCCCGGTCAGATTCAAAAGGAGAGATAAAAGCC
>JBDRGJ010000272.1:0-8466 GCA_043817835.1 bacterium | reverse complement strand
TTATCCCAGACTTCCGATGCCGGGAAAGGACTGTTAAGGAGAAACACGCCTCCGTCCTCTGCCCTGGCCAGCATTTCGTATTTTTCCAGGAACGAAAACTGGTGACAGCCGATAAACCGGGCATTACCCACCAGATAAGGCGCGCGTATGGGCCTTTTGCCGAAACGCACGTGGGAGACGGTCATGGAACCGGCTTTTTTGGAGTCATAGACAAAGTAGCCCTGCGCGTAATTGTCGGTCTCCTCGCTTATTATCTTGATGGTGTTCTTGTTTGCCCCCACCGTGCCGTCCGAACCGAGACCGAAGAAAAGAGCGCGAAAAACCTCCGGACCCTCAACATCCCAGCAGGCGTCCGCCGCAAGGCTGGTGTGGGTAACGTCGTCGTTTATGCCCAGTGTGAAATTATTCTTCGGCCGGGCCTGTTTAAGATTATCGAAAGCAGCCTTTGCCATGCACGGGGTGAATTCCTTGGAGCCCAGACCGTATCGGCCGCCCACGATGACCGGCAGGCGCGGGAATTTACCGTTCATAAAGCCCGTGGAAAAAGCGACGGAGACATCCTGGAAAAGAGGCTCTCCCTGGGAGCCGGGTTCCTTTGTCCTGTCCAGCACAGCCACTGACTTGACCGTCTTAGGAATGGCAGCCAGAAAGTCATCCTGGGCAAAAGGCCTGTAAAGCCTGACTTTAAGGACCCCGACTTTTTCACCGCCGTTTTTGTTGAGATAATCGACGGTTTCATGGACAGTATCGGCTCCGGAGCCCATCACCACCATCATCCTCTCGGCATCTCCGGCTCCTGCATACTCGAATATCGAGTAAGTCCTTCCGGTCAGCCGGGCGAATTTTTCCATGGCTTTTTTTACGATGCCCGGCGCCTCCGCAAAGAACTTATTGGGGGCTTCCCTGCTCTGAAAGAATACATCGGGATTCTGGGCCGTACCGCGCATCACCGGATGTTCGGGGTCAAGGCTCCTGGCCCTGTGGGCGGCTATAAACTCATCGTCCATCATGTGCTTCATTATCTCCGGCGTAAGCACATCCACCATGTTGAGCTCGTGGGAAGTCCGGAAGCCGTCGAAAAAGTGGAGGAACGGAACCCTGCATTCCAGAGCCGCGGCCTGGGCTATGAGGGCGAAGTCCATGGCTTCCTGAGGATTATTAGAGGCCATCATGGCAAAGCCGGTCTGACGGCAGGCCATCACATCCGAATGGTCGCCGAAGATGGAAAGCGCGTGCGAAGCCACGGCCCTGGCCGAGACATGAAAGACAGTCGGGGTGAGTTCTCCCGCTATTTTGTACATATTGGGGATCATCAGAAGAAGGCCCTGCGATGCCGTGAATGTCGTGGTGAGGGCGCCGGCTGTCAGCGAACCGTGAACCGCGCCGGAAGCCCCGCCTTCGGACTGAAGTTCGGAGACAACCGGGATCGAGCCCCAGATATTTCTCTCGCCTTTCGCGGACTTGAAATCGCATATTTCACCCATCCCTGATGAGGGGGTTATGGGATATATCGCTATCACGTCATTGGTGGCATGAGCCACATGGGCCGCCGCGGTATTGCCGTCCATCGCGGTCATTTTTTTAGACATGTTATCTCCTCTTGCTAAAGCGTCTTTTAGTGAGCAAAAAATGAAAAAGGCGGGACTGCAAATTTAATTGTAGCTCTTTTGACATGGTTACTCAAATTTGACACAGCCTTGATTCGCAGTGTTTGACAATAGGAACTTTAATGCCTAAAATTTCATGAGCCAAACTTCAACCGGACGGAGACTGCAATGATAGATCTCACAAAGAATCTTTCCATAGTGAACAGGCGGATAAAAGCCTCGGTAATACGCGAACTCCTGAAACTCACCAATAAGCCGGAAATCATCTCCTTTGCCGGCGGCCTTCCCGATCCCCAGACTTTTCCGTCGGAAGTCATGGCTGAAATAGCGGCCGAGCTTCTGCGCAATAACAGCAGGGTCGCTCTCCAGTACAGCACCACGGACGGAGCCCCGGAACTCAAGGAACAGATAATAAAGTTACTGCGCGAAGAGGAAGGCATAAATGCCGCCTCCGACAACATCCTCGTAACCACCGCGTCGCAGCAGGCGCTGGACATAGTGGGACGGACATTCATAGACGCCTCGGATCCCATCCTGGTGGAACTGCCGAGTTATATCGGCGCCCTGCAGGTCTTCAGCTCCTACGGCGGACATATGATAGGCGTGAAGGCGGACGACAAAGGCATGCTGACGGACGACCTGGAAGCGAAACTGAAGAAACTGCGCGCGGAAAACGAGCATTACAAATTCGTCTACATAGTCCCGGATTTTCAGAATCCGAGCGGCGTCACCCTCTCGCCGGAGCGGCGTCTGCAGGCGGTGAAACTTTCCGAACAGTATTCCACGCTCATAGTGGAAGATTCCCCTTACCGCCAGATCCGGTTCGAGGGAACGGCGCCGCCGATGCTTTACAAGACGGACACGACGGGCAACATTATCTCGCTGTTCACCTTCTCCAAGACCCTGGCTCCGGGTTTCCGCCTGGGCTTTGTCCTGGCGCACGAGGACATAATAAAGCGGATGGTCATACTCAAGCAGTCCGTGGACCTTTGCACTTCCGCGCTGAACCAGCTCCTTGCCGCCGAATTCATGCGCAGGGGCCTTTTCAGTGAACATGTCAAAGGAGTGACAAGGCTTTATAAGAAAAAGAAGGACGCGATGCTGGCGGCACTGGAGCGGCATATGCCGGACGAAGCGGGAATCTCCTGGACCAGGCCGGAGGGCGGGCTCTTTCTCTGGCTGCGCCTGCCGGCGCACATGAACACGGACGAACTCTTCTATGACGCCATAAAGGAAAACGTCGCGTATGTCATAGGTTCCGCTTTCCATTGCAACGGCGGAGGCCAGAATACGCTGCGGCTCAATTTTTCCTACCCTACCGAAGAGCAGATAGACGAGGGGATAAAAAGGCTGGCCCGGGTCATAAAATCCAAACTGACCCGCAATGCCAGCATCAGAATGAATTGAAGGAGGACATCTCCTCCGGCCTTTTGCGCGGTCTTGTCTCCGGGGATTGCGCGGAATATCCGGCTGAAATCAAAATCTCGACTTTGCAGCCGTCCGGTACTTTAAGGGCGGCTGCGGCTTTTTTTGAGTCGAACCAGCCCAGCCAGCATGTCCCGATCCCCAGTTCGGCGGCCTGCAGAACGAAATGCTCGCAGGCTATGCCCAGGTCCACCAGACGAAAATCCGTGCCCGTGATCTGTTTTCCTGCCCAGGTCTTAAAGCTTCTTTTTTCGGAAACAACGGCAACCAGCACCGGCGCTTCAGCCGCGTGCATAGTGGCCGAATAAATGCCGGAAAAAGCCTCCATGGCAAGCTTCTTTTTGATTTCAGGCTCATCCACCGCTATAAATTTCCATGGCTGGCCGTTGCATGCCGAAGGAGCAAGGCGCGCCGCCTCCAGGCACTGCAGAAGCTTTTCCCTCTCCACAGGCCTGTTCTGGAATTTCCTTATGCTTCTTCTTTCCGAAACAAGCTTAAAAAAAGGTGTGTTATACATGTATACAAACCTCCGCACAACTTTCTTATTTTATATATATATCAAATATATCCTTAAGTATACCTGAATTCCCGCCTACAGAACCCCCGCGATGGAGTCATACCCCCGGGGTTCCATGCTGCGTGTCATTGTGAAATCAGAAAAAAAATTGAATAATACAATTAGCGCAATACCGCAGTTGTACCACGGCCATTGCAGGCCGAACCCTTCTGTAAAAGGATACCAGCATGTTCAAAGTTCTCAGCAATGAAACTCTCGCCGCGCAGGTGCATCGCCTTATAGTCGAAGCGCCGCGCGTGGCGCGGGCCAGACTTCCAGGACAGTTTGTTATTGTAAGGCTCAAGGAAGGCGCCGAGCGCATACCTTTGACAATTGCCGACGCGGACCCGAAGCGCGGCACCATAACGCTCATCATCCAGGCGGTAGGCGACAGCACAAAGGAGATAGTGGCCACGCCTGCAGACGGACAGATACAGGACGTCGCCGGGCCGCTGGGCAAGCCTACCCACATCAAGAACTGGGGCAGGGTCGCCTGTGTCGGCGGAGGCGTGGGCACGGCAGTGCTTTATCCTCTGGCCAAGGCCCTGGCCGAGGCGGGCAACGAGGTGACCACCATCATCGGCGGCCGCAGCGCGCCCCTGGTTATTCTGCGCGAGGAACTGACGGCGTTTTCCAGACAGGTCATGGTGACCACCGAGGACGGCTCGCTCGGAATCAGGGGTTTTGTCACGGCGGCGCTGGAAGAAATTATAAACGATCCCGCCCGGCGCCCCGCAGCGGTTTTCGCAGTCGGCCCGGTGCCCATGATGGCTGCCATCGCCGCCCAGACCAAACCTCACGGAATCGAAACTATTGTATCCCTTAACCCCATCATGGTGGACGGCACAGGCATGTGCGGCGGCTGCCGCGTCACAGTAGGAGGCAAAATCAAATTTGCCTGCGTGGACGGTCCCGAATTCGACGGACACCAGGTCGATTTCAAGGAACTCGCCGGCCGCCTCAACACCTACCAGGAGGCCGGTTGCCGCCTGGAGGCGCAACTTCAGAAATTAAAAACAGAGGCACCCCGATGACTGCCCCATTCAACCTTTCGCCTAAAGAACGCATGGCCATAGCCCGCACAAAAATGCGCGAACAGGAGCCGGCGCAGCGCGCGCAGAATTTCAAGGAAGTCAATCTGGGACTGGACGAGCACGCTGCCATGGAGGAGGCCAAACGCTGTCTGGAATGCAAAACCCGGCCCTGCGTGGCTGGATGCCCCGTGGCTGTTCGCATACCGGAATTCCTCATGAAACTTGCCGAAGGCGATATGGCCGGATCCGCAGCCATCCTGCGCGAGGACAATGCCCTGCCCGCTACGACCGGCCGCGTATGTCCGCAGGAAAAGCAGTGCGAAGCGCTCTGCGTCCGCGGCAAGAAAGGCGACCCCGTGGCTGTCGGCTGGCTGGAACGCTATGTGGCTGATTGGGCCGCTAAAAACATGGCTCCGCCACTGCCACCGACAGTGAAAACCGGCTGCCGGGTATGCGTGGTGGGCAGCGGCCCCGGCGGCCTGACCGCCGCAGGCGAGCTGGCCCGCATGGGCCACGATGTAACCGTTTTTGAGGCCCTGCACGCACCGGGCGGAGTGCTGCGCTACGGCATCCCCGAGTTCCGCCTGCCCAAGATGATAGTCGACCAGGAGGTTAAAAATCTTCAGGCTCTGGGCGTCAAAATCGAGTGCAATGTCGTGGTTGGCAAGACAGTCACCGTGCCCCAGATAATGGAAGATTATAATGCCTGCTTCATCGCCAACGGCGCGGGCCTTCCTGTTTTCATGCATATTCCGGGCGAGAACCTGAAAGGGGTCTATTCAGCCAACGAATACCTGACTCGGGTCAACCTCATGGGAGCTTATCTGCCGGACGGATGCACGCCGATTGCAAGGGGGCAGTCTGCCGTAGTCTTCGGCGGAGGCAATACTGCGATGGACGGAGTGCGCACGGCCAAGCGCCTGGGCAGTTCACGCGCCATACTCGCCTATCGCCGCAGCCGGGTCGAAATGCCGGCGCGCATCGAGGAAATCAAGCACGGAGAGGAGGAGGGCGTGGAACTGATGTTTCTGGTCGCGCCCCTGGAACTGCTGGGAGACAGCCAGGGTTGGGTCCGCGCCGTCCGGATGCAGCGCATGGAACTGGGTGAGCCGGATGCTTCGGGCCGGCGCCGGCCGGTGCCGGTCAAGGGCAGCGAGTTCGAACTGCCCTGCGATATCGCGGTTGTGGCCGTGGGCACCAGCGCCAACCCGCTGCTGACCGCCACCTGTCCGGAGATTAAGCTCAACAAATGGGGAAATATCGAAGCGGATGACAGCCTGATGACAAGCATCCCCGGAGTCTTCGCAGGGGGCGACATTGTCCGCGGCGGGGCGACGGTTATTCTGGCGATGGGAGACGGAAAAAAAGCTGCGACCGGTATCGATAAATACTTTAAGAAGGATTGACGGCAGATAAAAATGCGGTTTTTCCGTGTTCCTGCTTCTGTGTTTTCAGGCCAATTGCGACTATGCTCTGCTTGGAGAAGAAGAATGCCTTCCGGCTGATATTCCGGACAGCCAGGCAAAATGAAGGTTATAGCCTCCCGAAATGCCGTCCACATCCAGCAGTTCCCCCGTCAGATAGAGGCCCGGCGTCTTTTCTGACGCAAAAGTGTGCGGATTGACGTCCTCAAGCGAAACCCCCCCGGCAGTAACCATGGCTTCATTCCATGACCTGGCACCCTCGATCTCAAATTCACAGCTTTCCATCAATTCCGCCAGACGGTCAGACGCATGCCTGCCCGCAGCGCTGATTATGGTTTCAGGCGGAAGGCGCAGATGATGCAGCATCACCTTTCCCATTTTGGCGTCACACATGCCTGCAAAAAAATCAGCAAGAGGCCGTCCTGCCAGCAGAGACCATCGTCTGGCCAGAAAATGGCGCAGTTCCACGTGGCGCATATCGGGAAAAAGATTCATGCGGCAGACGGCTTTTCCCGCATTGCATGCAAGGGCTTTTACAGTCTCCCTGCTTACGTCAAGAGCCGCCGGCCCTGAAATGCCGTATTCCGTAAAAAGAATCTCGCCTTTTGCGGATATTATCTCCTTTTCCCGAAAAAAAACCCTGAGGGATGCCTCCGCGCGCAAACCCTGAAGTTCCTTTATGAAATGCTCTTTAACGCAGAGCGGAACGATGGCCGGGGTCAATCGGGTGACTTTATGCCCCAGTGATGAAGCCAGAGAATATCCAGAATGCCCTCCGCCCAACTGGGGATAGCCGGCGCCTCCGCATGCCAGTATAACCCTGTCCGCGGCAAATTCCATGGTCTTAAGGCGGGATCTTGAGGAAGTTTTACCTTTGCCCGGCCAATGGACGGGACTTTCTTCCGCGCGTATCAGAAACCTTTTCCCGTGATGAGACACAGAAACCGCTTCGTATCCCGTAAACATTTCCGTTTTAAACGCTTTTAACGCGTTCTGCAGGACCTCGACGACAGCAAAGGCTTTGCCGCATCGCGCAAAAACCCTGCCGTCAGGTTCGCGCGAGGTCAGCAGACCGAGATTCCCGAAATAACGCAGTATTTCCTCGGCCGGATATCCGGACAGGGCCGCTTTTATGAAAGCGGCATCGCCGCAGTGAAAACGGTCAGCGGATATTTTTACGTTTGTGAGATTGCATTTCCCCCCGCCGCTGGCCAGGATTTTCCTGCCCGCAAAACGGTTTTTTTCAAGGACTATGACATGCGCGCCGCCCCTGGCTGCTTCAAGAGCAGCGGCAAGGCCGGATGCGCCTGCGCCGACTACCGCCACCCTATGTTTCATTATTTTCTGCTACTCTACCCCATACCCTGAACCCTCTACCCTTTTTATACCCTTCCGGCGCTGCCAAGGACTTTTTCATTTTTATCCATATACATCCTGATGAGTTCTTCCCTGGCCGGACCCAGATATTTGCGGGGATCGAATTCCCCGGGTTTTTCGGAAAAAACTTTCCTTATTATGGCGGTCATGACCAGGCGGCCGTCCGAATCGATGTTTATCTTGCAGACCGCCGATTTCGCCGCCTTCCTTAACTGCTCCTCCGGAACGCCCACCGCCCCTTCCATTTTTCCGCCGTATTTATTAATCATGTCTATATATCCGCTTAAGACGGAAGAAGCGCCGTGCAGGACTATCGTAAAGCCGGGTATGCGTTTTTCAATCTCCTGAAGTATGTCAAAGCGCAGAGGCGGAACCGTTTCACCCGGCTTTAACTTGAACTTATAGGCCCCGTGGCTGGTCCCGATTGAAATGGCCAGGGAATCCACCCCCGTCTTTTTGACGAAATCCTCGACATCGGCAGGATCGGTATAATTGGATTTTTCATGCGAGACATGCTCTTCTATTCCGGCCAGCACGCCCAGTTCTCCCTCCACCGTTACGTCCCGGGGATGTGCATAGTCCACCACTTTTTTTGTCAGCGAGACGTTTTCGGCATAGGGCATGTGAGAAGCGTCTATCATGACGGATGAGAAGCCGTTGTCTATACAGGATTTGCACAGTTCAAATGAATCGCCGTGGTCCAGGTGCAGCGCAGCGGGAACCGGCTTGCCCATTTCCTTCATCATCTCCATCACTCCGCGGGCCATATGACGCAGGAGTATGGAATTAGCGTAGTCCCTGGCTCCTTTGGAAACCTGCAGTATGACCGGAGAACGGCTCTTCACGCAGGCTGTTATGATGGCCT
Source organism: bacterium (assembly GCA_043817835.1). Classification (GTDB taxonomy): domain Bacteria; phylum Elusimicrobiota; class Elusimicrobia; order Elusimicrobiales; family CAZFMJ01; genus JBDRGJ01. Next base: position 178 of record JBDRGJ010000272.1, on the reverse strand, counting down.
GAAGCTGCTCCATGTTGTTGAAATTGTAGGCAGGCACGGCATAGCCTTCCTTCATGGCCTGCTTGAACATGTCCCTGGTATTCACAAACCCGAGTTCCTTGTAAGATACTGCTTCAGCGGTTATGGCCATTATTCGCCTCCTTGAATATATTGACGACTCCAATGAATTGTTACTGCG
>JBDRGJ010000271.1:0-2901 GCA_043817835.1 bacterium | reverse complement strand
GTCCTGAAGGTTCCACTTCTTTATGTAGGACCAGAGTTTCTTCACGATCTCGGTCCTAGGGATGGGCCTTGAGCCGACTACTTCCGCGAGAATGGCATCCGGGGTGATGGGGGCCATGAACTTCGAGTTTGTTTTAGCTGCGGGCATGTGTACTTCCTCCTATGGGGTTTCTTACTGCTTTAAGAGATATTACCTTATATCCCACTGTATTTGTCAATAGAAAAATAAAAACCTTCCTTACTGAGCCGGGGATATCTTCGGACCGGCGGCTTCCATTTCCGGGGGGCAGTTGCTTTTAAATTTTTTGAAATTTTCCACAAAAAAATCGCCAAGCTGACGGTACCTGGATATATAAAGTTTCTGGTCGCCCCATGAACCGGCGGGGTTAAGGACCTCGTCGGGAACGCCGGCGCATTTTTGGGGGACTTCAAAGCCAAAAACCGGATCCGTGCGGTAGGCAACGCCGTCCAGAGCGCCTTCAAGTACGGCGTTCAGAAGGGCGCGGGTGTGCCGGATGCTGATACGCTTGCCCACCCCGTAGGGGCCGCCGGTCCAGCCGGTGTTGACAAGCCAGCATTTCACTTCATGCCTCAAAATTTTCTTCCTGAGCAGTTCGCAGTAAACCGAAGGATGGTGCACCATGAACGGGGCCCCGAAACACGCGCTGAAAGTTATTTCCGGCTCCTTGCGCATATCCAGTTCCGTCGCGCTTATCTTTGCGGTATAACCCGAAATAAAGTGATACATCGCCTGCTCAACGCTCAGCCTTGCCAGAGGGGGCATGCAGCCGTTGGCGTCGCAGGTGAGCATCACGAGATTTTTGGGATGCCCTCCCGTTTTCGACTCCACGGCGTTGTCGATATAACTGATCGGATATGCCGCGCGCGTATTTTCGGTCATGACGAGGTCGTCAAGGTCAAGCCGCCTTGTTACCGGGTCGTAAGCCACATTTTCAAGGACCGTGCCGAACTTCCTGGTGGCCGCGTAAATCTGGGGTTCGGCCGTAGGCGAAAGGTTGATCACTTTCGCGTAGCAGCCGTTCTCAAAATTAAAAATCCCGTCGTCGCTCCAGCCGTGCTGGTCGTCGCCGATAAGGTTCCTGGCCGGGTCGGCTGAAAGGGTGGTTTTACCGGTTCCCGACAGGCCGAAGAACAGCGCCGCGTCGCCTTTTTTCCCGATGTTCGCGGAGCAGTGCATGGAAAGCACTCCTTCAAGGGGCAGAAGGTAATTCAGCACGGTGAAAACCGACTTTTTTATTTCGCCGGCGTAGCCCGTATTGCCTATGATTACCAGCCTGGTCTCGAAGTTGATTATTATGAAAGTGCTGGACTGGGTCATGTCTATTTCGGGCATGGCCTTGAAGCCGGGCGCGCAGATTATCGTAAAGTCCGGGGCGAATTTCCGGTACTCATCATTGATCTCCGGCTCTATGAACATTGTTTTTGAGAAAAGGCTGTGCCACGCGTATTCCGTTATTATCCTTACCGGCAGCCGGCGGCTGATGTCCGCCCCCGCGTATACGTCCTGGACAAACACATCCCTTCCCTCAAGGTAGCCCTGCAGCCTGTTCACCAGCGCGCTGAACTTATCCGCGTTGAAGGGGCGGTTATATTCGCTCCACCAGACATGTTTTTCGCTTTCCCCCCCTTTTACCACAAACTTGTCGTTGGCGGAGCGCGCCGTATACTTGCCGGTGTTTACCACAAACGGGCCCATGTAGGCCACTCTTCCTTCCCTTCTGAAAATCGCTTCCTCATAGAGGCCGGGAACCGGGAGGTTCCAGTATTGCGCACCGAGGTTTGTTAAGCCGTGGTTTTGGAGGCCGTATTCGCTTTTCAAGGCCTTCGCTTCTTTGACAGCCGGTGTTTTGACGCCCAGGTAATCGTTCATTGCCAGTCCCTCACGCACTTTCTGTCTCCGATGTAAATTTCTTTGGGCGAGTTCGGATCCAGCGCCCATCTGATTCTCTGAATGCCCTCGATAGTCTCTTTCATGCTTTGGCAATAGCTCAGCCTCAAATGCCCCTCCATGCCGAACTCACGCCCGGGAACCGTCACCACCAGGGCCTGCTCAAGAAGCTTCTTGGACAAAGCTACCGAGTCGTTGGAATAGGCGCGGAAATCCGGCAGACAGTAAAACGTCCCCTGCGGTTTTATAACTCTCACGTCGTTAATCGCCTCCAGCTCCCGCACCATTACGTCGCGGTTGTTTTCCAGCGTGCTCTTGAGGCTTTCCACATAGCTTTGAATGCCGTTCAGCGCGCCCACGGCCGCCATCTGGAGAAGCGAGGACGGGCAGGAAGTTGTCTGGGCCTGGACGTTTGTCATCGTCTCTATCAGCCTGGCGTTTGCGACCGCCCAGCCTATCCGGAAGCCGGTCATCGCGTAAAGCTTTGACACGCCGTTGATTACCACCAGCCTTGAAGCGTCCGAGTTGTCCCTGGAATACTTATAGCAGGAAACGGGTTTCTTGCCGTCAAATATTAATTTATGGTAGATATCGTCCATTATAAGGTAAATGCCTTTTTTCTCGCAGAACTCCACTATGCCCGCGATAAACCGCTCCGAATAGACCGCGCCCGACGGGTTGTTGGGGCTGTTTACGACTATCGCCTTGGTGGAGGAACTTACCGCCTCCTTGATTTCTTTAAGCCCCGGCTCAAACCTTCCGTCTTCGGGAGTCACTATTACCGGCCTGGCGTAGCACAGTTTGACCATCTCCGGATAGCTGACCCAGTACGGCGCCGGGATAAGCACCTCATCCTGGGGGTCAAGTATCGCGAGGAGAAGCGAGTAAAGCGCGGCCTTTGCCCCGGGAGCGATCATCACGTTTTCGGCGCCGACCGCCCTCCCGTAATTTTCCTCGGTGTATCGCACAACCGCTTTTTTGAGCGAAGGGATT
>JBDRGJ010000270.1:0-3458 GCA_043817835.1 bacterium | reverse complement strand
TTGCGCTGCTCGACTTTCTTCTCCACGGCCCTCCTGGCTTTTTCGTTCAGGCCGTGCCTGCGCAGGCGGGCTGAGAGTTTTTCTATGGCCTTTTCAGAGCTTGTGATGAAAGAAGCCAGGACCTTCATCTTGCGGCGCATGCCGGCAAGCTCGTAAACCGATTTACGCCCCCTTGGCATAAGTTCCTTTGGAGTCATCTCCTGCTGTTCTATCAGGGTTTCCCAGTTGCGTATTTCCCTCATGGTTATGGGAGATTCAAGCACCAGGGTGCGCAGATCTTTCTCCCGTTCTCTTGTATTTCGGGCAAGCGTGATTTCCTCTTCGCGGGTGAGCAGCGGAACCTTGCCCATTTCCGACAGGTACATGCGTATGGAATTAGATACATCCGGGGCGGAAGACCATTCTTCCGTGTACGCCTCTTTCTCGGCGGCCGCCACCATTTTAAACTTCTTGCGGTCCACCACCTCTATGCCCAGGTCCTCCAGCGTGGTCATGAGGCTGTCTATTTCCTCGCTGCTCATCGAAGCGGTGGTCAGCGACCTGTTTATCTCTTCCAGCGTGATATAGCCGTGCTCTTTGCCAAGTTCCACCAGATCCCTTAAAGCTCTTTTTACCTGTGCCATTTCTTGCTCCTGTTCTGCTTCGCGTTACTGTCTTAAACTGCGTTTATATGCTGATAAGATGATATGGGGGATGGATTATGACATATCACCGTATAACCTTAATCACCGGCATTTTACCCTTATTTGACTTCCGCCTTTCAGGCTCCTTTGCTGGATTTAAACTTCGCGATTTCAACATTAAGACGGCAGAATTCCTCCCTCTCTTCCCTGCTGAAAGAAGCGCTCTTTTTGCTCAGGTCTTTCAAACGCCTCTCAACCGAAAATCTGCGCATGAGCTTCATACAGCGCAAAACCTCCTTTTCCGGGAGGGATGTTTCCTCTATTTCTTCTACCACAAGCCTCGTAAGAAGCGCGGCATGTTCCGGAAATTGCCCGGTCAGGGAAGCTGTCCAGCCGGGCCCCGTATTTTTCTGTTCGGCGACTGCTTCTATGGCCATGAAGATATTCCAGCACGCCTCGCTGGAAAAATCATCGTGGGAAAGCTCTCCGACCTTTAAAGTCAGTTCCGGATACTTCAACAGAAAATGGATGAGCGCCAGTTCTATGTCCGGCGCAGCACCGTCCGCCGGTTTGCTTTTATCCGTCCGGTCCGCTCTCAAATCCGGTCCCCGGCGTCCCGTCAGCCGCGCATTCAGCGCCGATTCCGGCACTCCGAGCTTACCCGATATATTCCTTATCCACTCCTGCCTGATTATCTCGTTGGGCTGTTTTGAGACGGTCTGAAGAAGGGTCTCGGCAGCCCTTGCCTTGTCGGACGGAGAAAGAGGTTTGGCCAGCCCCTTGAGCACAAGGTCTGCCTGAAACTCCATCATATCCACCGCAGAGGAAAGGGACTTTGCAAAAGCTTCCTTTCCCCGTTTGAGTATAAAATCGTCAGGGTCCAGACCCTCTTCCAGCCTGGCAATTTTAACAAAAACACCGGCTTCCATCAGCACTTCCCCGGCTTTAACCGAAGCCCTTGCTCCGGCTTCGTCCGGGTCAAACATCAGCGTCACGTCGTCGCTCCAGCGCTTCAGTGCCCGGGCATTTTCCGCTGTAAGCGCCGTACCCAGCGGGGCGACAGCATGCACAAAACCGGCCTGGTGAACGCCTATGACGTCCATGTATCCCTCCAGGACCAGCATCTTCCCCTCGCGGCGTATCGCCGGAAGGGCCTGGTAAATACCGTAAAGGGTCCTGCCTTTCGAAAAAACCGGAGTCTCCGGGGAGTTGAGGTATTTGGGCTCTCCGTCCCCCAGGATTCTTCCCCCGAAACCAGCGACTTCGTTGCGGGCGTTCCTTATGGGATAAATTATTCTCCCCCTGAAGTAATCCCTGATACGGCCACTTTCTCCCCTTGCCGCCAATCCGGCTTTAAGAAGAATCTCTTCCCTGAAACCGGCTTTTTTCCCGGCATCGAAAAAAGCCATGGGCCCGGACGGGGCAAATCCCAGCTCAAACTGCTCCAGCATGCCGGGACTTACTTTCCTGGAAGCCAGGTAGCGCCTGGCCGCCTCGGCTCCGGGCGAGGCCAGAGCTTTCCTGTAGAAATCGCACGCAAAGGCCAGCGCCCTTTTAATCTCCAGCCGCTCTTTTTCATCGCGCCCGAGCAGTCCGTCTGAGTCCCTCCACTCCACCCCGGCCTTTTCCGCCAGTTTCCTGGCTGTTTCGGGGAAAGTGGAGCCGTCCATCTTCATCACGAACTTGAACACGTCCCCCCCCTCGTGACAGCCGAAGCAATAGAACATCTGCTTCTCCCGGCTTACCGTGAATGAAGGGGTGCGCTCGCTGTGGAAAGGACAGCAGGCCTTGTAATTCCTGCCGGCTTTTTTCAGAGAGGGCATATACTCCATTATGACATCCACGATGTCTATTTTCTCCCTTATGGTTTCGGCGATGCCCTGTTTCATTCGGGTTTATATTTTTGGGCCGGCGGATTTTTCCGGTGCGGTCAAAGACCGGTTTAAGGGGACACGACAACACAGGGCGGTCCCGAAATCTCGCGACCGCCTCCGCACTGATTTAATCCCTGATTAGTATGACGTACGGCGACTGGCTCTGCGCATCTTGCGCCTTGCTTCCTGCGACTTGAGCTTGCGCCTGATGGCCGGCGAGAGGTATGCCTCACGACGCCTTATCTCTTTGAGGATTCCATTGCGCTCGCAATCATGCTTGAACCGCCTGAGAGCTTCCTCAATAGACTCCCCATCCCGCAACTTTACGTATACCAAGAAAATCACCCGCTTTTTTTCTGAAATGAACCTTAAAACATCTAATATCTAAAACCCGATATCCGCTTTTATCCGCCCTTTTCATCCCGGCGGCCAGTTCATCCGCCTTCCGCCGATAAGGTGATAATGGAGATGGTTCACGGCCTGTCCTGCCCCTTTTCCGTTGTTCACCACAAGACGAAAGCCATTAACAAGTTCAAACTGCTCAGCCAGCGCTTTTGCCGCCAGCTGTATCTTTCCCAGCAGTTCTGTATCCTGCGGACCGCAGTCGGACAATTTCTCCACGTGCTTTTTTGGCACTATAAGCAAGTGCGTCGGAGCCTGCGGATTGAGATCATGAAAAGCCACCAGATCGTCATTTTCAAGAACGACCGTCGCCCCGACCTCTTTATTCACTATTTTACAGAAAATACAGTCCGCCACCTTAATCCCCTTTTATGAGAGCGGCAGCCCTATTTTCAGGGCAGTCCGCCACCTATTATATGATTTTATCGTTTTTTAAGCAGTGAATCAAATTGTTCGTTTTTTGTTCGCTTTATTGGGGAATTCCGGGGACACAATACTATTTAACTCCCGCGAAGCAACAGACGCAGTGCTCCCCGTAACAAATCCCATCCTTTTCCCC
>JBDRGJ010000269.1:0-19046 GCA_043817835.1 bacterium | reverse complement strand
AGCCTTTCCTTCGATTACACTCAGGATATGGGGAGCGTAGTCGAACCATAGGCTGGCGAGCCGAAGGGTTGATTGCGCGGATTTCCGGAAAAGAGCACACCGCCGGTTCCGGTCGAAGAGATTACTTATGCGAAGCTCAGTAAGCCGTAAAATCCTGCTAAAAGGAAAACGACATGAAAGATCAAGTTGAAAAGGCTCTTGAGAAAATTCGTCCGATGCTCCAGGGGGACGGTGGAGACGTGACCCTGGTGGATGTTGATGAAAAGACAGGCGTCGTGAAAATATCGCTGCGAGGAGCCTGTGGCTGCTGTCCCCACGCCGCCGTGACGCTGAAGCAAGTTGTGGAAAAGGCGATAATGGAAAGCGTCCCGGGAGTAAAGCAGGTTTTGCCGGTTTAATCCGCGCGATGCGCGTAATAGACCTGCACACACACTCCGACAGGTCGGACGGGACATGTTCCCCGGAGCAGGTGGTAAGGGAAGCGTCTGCCCGCGGTACGGAGCTGCTGGCCCTTGCGGACCACGACACTATGAGCGGCTGGAATGAAGCCAGGGCCGCGGCACGGCGTCTTGGCGTTCCGCTGTGTCCGGCAGTGGAAATAAGCACCTGCTTCCACGACAGCCTGCATATACTGGGATACGGGGTAGACCCTGGAAACAAGCAGCTGGCCCTGCGGCTGAATGACTACAGGGAACGCAGAATGACCCGCGTCAGAAAAATGGTTGGCCTGCTTAAGGAAGCCGGTCTGGACATTTCATTCGACGAACTGCGGCAGAGGGAAGGATCGAGCCTGGGCAGGCCGCACGTGGCTGATCTTCTCAGAAAAAAAGGTCTTGCCGCTACCAGGCAGGAAGCTTTCAGCCGATTTCTGGTGCCAGGAAAGCCGGGCTATGTAGGGCCCTGCGGCCCCTGCGTGGAGGAGGCGATATCCGCGGTGCGGGAATCGGGAGGTCTGGCTGTGCTTGCCCATCCGGGAGTTGTGATGGGGGTAATCGATCTGCCGGCCTGGACGGCCGTCGGACTGGGCGGACTGGAGGTTTTTTATCCGGTCCACTCCGTGAGCCTGATGAGAAGACTCATGGAGGCCGCGGATAAGTACGGGCTTGTGGCAACAGGCGGAACGGATTATCATGGTCCCGGCAGCGACCGGGAGGCCAGGGCAGGCATTGAAGTGCCGGACGAAATTTTTGAAAAAATGAAAAAAATTCCGGGTTTTGCGGGGATGGACCATGCTTAAGGACGGCGAATATGGCCAGCTTTTTTTTGTACGCATTGACATGATCAACAGCGAGCAGGCCATAGCCGGCATCAGCCCCGAACAGTACAGGCGGCTTAACAGCATTTATACGGATATTGTCGAAAAAGAGGCGAAGCAGTGGGGAGGAACGCCGGGATCCTGGCAGGGGGACGGGGCTGTGATCTTCCTTGGAACCAAAGGGGACGAGGATGACATCATGCGTTCCGGGGAGGCCATGTCCCGCACAATAATTGACCGGCTGGGCGTTGCTTTGCCCGGATGGCGTTTCAGGATGGGGGCTGCTTCATCTCCGGCGCGTTTCTGGACCGATGTGGGCAGACTGATCAAAAGTTCGGGGGTGGTTCTGGCGGCCCGCCTTGAAAACGAAGCCCGCAACGTGGCCAGCGGCTCCGTACTTCTCATCGCGGCCGATGTTCACGACGTGCTGGATGATTCGGTCAAGGGACTTTACACGCGCGTAGGCCCGCTGCTGGGCGGAGTGGACGCTTATGCCTACGTTCCACATGAAAGCGGCGAACTGCGCAAAAGCCAGCAGAAGACGGATATCCCCGGTTTTCAGGCTCCGTCAAAAATAGATTTCTTCGGTCTTTTCGATCCCGAGTGGGTATACCGGGACACCCCAGCCCTTTACGTGGCTCTGACCGTACATCCTTCGGAAGCCGTGGGGAAGAACTTCGATATCGTCCTGCGCAGAAACTGGATAGCAGACGGACGTCACGGTCTTCCAATGGCAAACCCGGTATACTCGATCGACAGCCGGGGGCCCGGCAGATTAACTCTTTACCATGCCAATGTTCAGGGCGGGGAGAAAATTCAGGCGGCACGTTTTTACGAGAACGGAGTTTTCGCTTTTGCAGACCGTTCATGGAGTTCGCGTTACAGCGGCAGGGAGATTTTCCGGCCGGAAGACGCGGCAGATATCATAAAGCGGGTGCTGGATTTCACAGATGCTTATTACAGAGACTGCCTGGATTACGGAGGAAGACTTAAAGTGATGCTGCATGTGATCAATATCACGGGGCACAGTAGGGAAACTTCCTCTCCCGGGCACAGGCCCTTCGTATATACGCATGACCTCTGCGCCACGCTCAATTCTTCGGCCCCGGAACTGGGAAACGGGCAAACGGCCAGATTCCTGTACAATCAGCTACTGAAGCAGTCGGGTCTCGATATCTGATGAAACTTATAGCGCACAGGGGCGCTTCAGGCTACGCTCCGGAAAACACCCTGGCCGCATTCCGCCTGGCGCGTATAATGGGTATGGAGAGCTTCGAGTTCGACGTCCACATGACCAGGGACGGGGTCCTGGTTGTCCACCATGACTACGATCTGACCCGCACGGCGGGAATCAAAAAGAGCATAAGGTCGCTTGATTACAGGGAGCTCAGCCGAATAAATGTGACCGGGGGGGGGGCCGGAGGCTTCACTTTTCAGCGCGTTCCGCGCCTGGATGAAGTCCTGGATGACATAGAAGGCTGTTCGGGTCTCGTGAATTTCGAATTAAAGAATGACGGCAACGCATATCCCGGGATAGAGGAAAAAGTGCTGGCAGAAGCCCTGGCCGTAAAGAGCCGCACCGGCCCGGCGCTTTTTTCCAGTTTTGATTTTCCGACGCTGAAGAGAATGCGGATGCTCGATCGAAAGGCGAGACTGGGGCTGCTCGTCAGGCACTCCCGGATTTCAGCGGCGGTCAAAAAAGCCCTGAAAATAGGAGCATGGAGCATGCATCTGCACAGGAGATTTGTCTCTGCCCGCAGGGTCGAATCGGTGCACAGAGCCGGCATGAAGGTGTTTGTTTACACGGTAAATGACAGGACGCTGGCCCTGCTCATGCGGAAGATAGGAGTGGATGGAATTTTTACGAATTATCCGGATATAATGAAGGGATGATACGATGACAGGGTGATAAGTTGATATGTCGATAAGGGATGAAGTTGCCCTATAAACTTGAACTTATAAACATATCATCGTATCAGCATATAAACGCTGTTTGACATTCGATGACGGAATTTTCCAACGAAGAACTTAAGAAGGAGATTGAGCGGCTGGTTTCCAGGGGTCTGCGGACTTTTTGCGGGGAGGAGGACCTGAGGACTATGGCAGGTCTCACGCTGAAGATAAACCGTCTCAAACAGGAGAAAAATGCGGTTATTCCCGGACATGTCTACCAGAGGCCGGAGATTCTTCAGGGAGTGGCGGATTTCACCGGGGATTCCTACCGCCTTGCCAGGCTTTGCGCAGAGACAAAAGACGAAAGTATTGTTTTCTGCGGGGTCCGTTTCATGGCCGAGACTGCCAAAATACTCAATCCGGAAAAAGAGGTTTATCTTCCCTCTCCTGACGCGGGCTGTTCCCTGGCCGAAAGCATAACGGCCGCGGACGTACGCCAGCTGAAGAAAAATCATCCCGGAGTGCCGGTCATATCATACATCAACACAACAGCGGAAGTTAAAGCGGAAAGCGACTGCATAGTGACCAGCGCCAATGCTCTGAAGATACTGCGCCGCTTTTACGAAAAAAATGAAAGGGTAATTTTCCTGCCGGACAGGCTTATGGGCGCCAATCTGGCAAAAGAGCTCGGGAAAACCCCGGGGAAGGAAATAGTGTTTTGGAAAGGCACATGCATCGTGCACGAGGGCTTTGACCCGCGGAGCGTGGCTTTTTACAGAAAGACTTATCCCGGCGTGAAAGTTCTGGCCCATGCCGAGTGCGAGCCCGCTCTGGTGGAAGCCGTGGATTTTATCGGAGGCACGGGTGACATGATGAGGTATGTGAAGGAGACCGCCGCGTCCGCCTACATGCTTGTAACCGAATGCGGCCTTGGAGAACTGGCCAGGATAACTTTTCCGGACAAAGATTTCATACCCATGTGCAGGCTCTGCCCTTACATGAAAGTCACTACCCTGGAAACCATTCTTGAAACGCTGGAGAATCCCAGGCCGGTTCAGAAAATAAAAGTGGACATAAATACCGCTTTGCGGGCTAAAAGCGCTATAGAGAAGATGTTCGAACTGGCAGAAGGATTATAAAATAAATCGGTGGCGAGTAATCAGCGGGAAGTGATTATTCACTATTCACTTATCACCTGCAATTATTGCTGCTTTTTAAGCATGCCCCGGTAGATGCCCGGGTCCGAGCCTTCTATAACCGTGGCTCCGACTGTTCTGGCGAAAAATTCAGGCGTGTTTGCCCATCCGATTATCGCGTAGCCGTAGCCGAGTTCCCGCATGGCGTTGAGGCAGGCAAGAAGCAGGGCTTTGCCTACGCCTGTTCCCCGCAGCTCTTCTGACACTCCGATCGGGCCGAAAAAACCGCGGCAGGCAGCGTCGTAGCAGGCGAACCCGGCCAGCCGTCCCAAACATCCAAGCTCCGTAGGTTTGGGACGTGCCGAATCTACACACTCTGGAACTTCGGTACGGCCGTTTTTGACGGCCACAAAACAGGAAACAGGGAGTCTTGAAAAAGTCGCAGTGCTTTCGTCTGCCCAGCCCGCGGTGAAATTTTGCTCAATCCAGCAGGTTACCAGCCTTTTTTCAGGAGTCAGGGCCCTGCGTATTTCCAGTCCCGAAGAGTTCAGTTTTTTAAGCTCTGCCCCTATTTCCGGCAGGGAATAAAGCCGTACAAGCATGTCGTACATGGTTTTCCTTTTAGATGGGCTCAGTAGGTGCAGAAGCATCATTCGGCCACACCCATGAAATCATCTCCGGATTTCTTGCGGGCTGGTGATGTTTTTTTCTCTGCTTTTGTTTTCTTTTTCGTTTCCTTCGGTTTTTTTATCTCTTTTTTTCCGCTTTTTTTCTTTTTTGCCGACTTTTTCGCTTTGCGGGTGGTTTCTTTTATCGGTTCGCCCTCCTTGTTAAACTTGTAAACTTTTTCCTTTACCTGGGGCTGCATGAAGATGTATGAGGAATCCTTTTTCTGTTTCTTTCCCTGTTTCTTTTTTGCCGACTTTTTCGCTTTGCGGGTGGTTTCTTTTATCGGTTCGCCCTCCTTGTTGAACTTGTAAACTTTTTCCTTTACCTGGGGCTGCATGAAGATGTATGAGGAATCCTTTTTCTGTTCCTTTTTTGCCGCCGCTTTCTTTTTTCCGGTTTTCTTGTCCTGTGCAACGCCTGTCGCTGCGGCGTTAAGCACCAACGCGGCTATGGCGGCGATAGACAGGAATTTTTTTAAAAGTCCCAAGTCTTCATCCTCCTCCGGTTTTTTCTGCGGCTTTTATAGTGTTTTCCAGAAGCAGGGCCAGGGTCACGGGACCCACGCCGCCGGGGACCGGGCTTATGGCTGCTATTTTTGTTTCAAGGTTTTCGAAATCCGAATCTCCGCATAAATTCCCGGTCTCGTCGGTGTTTGTCCCTACGTCCAAGACCACGGTATCCGCGGAGACCATGGAGGCCGTGAGCCAGCGTGCCTTTCCTACGGCGGTCACGATTATGCGGGAGCTTTTCAGTATCTCCTCGATCCGGGAGGTGCGGGAATGGCAGAGGGTGACGGTGGCGTCCATACAGGACAGCATGTGGGCAAGAGGGCGTCCGACTGTCGGAGACCTGCCTATCACGGCTACAGGTTTGCCTGCGGGCGCTATCCCGTGCTGTTTCATCAGCCGGATGACCGCCATGGCAGTGCACGGGGTGAAGAAATCGCCGTCCTCTATCTCGCGGAAGTTTTTGCAGAGAAAAAGCCTGCCCATATTGAGGGCCGATGAGCCGTCGGGATCCTTGCCGGGCGGCAGTTCCTCCCATGTCCGCAATCCATTGAACCCGGCCGGAAGCGGGCGTTCTATCATTACGGCGTCGGTGTCCGGGTCACGCCCCAGTTCCCGGATGGTTTCAATAAACTTTTCGGCGTTGCCGGCATCCGGCGTTATGACGCGGGTCGTTATACCGGCATTTTCACAGGCCGCCAGTTTGCGTCTGATGTAAATGAGCGTTGCCGGGTCGTCACAGGCCTTCACGACAGCCAGGGAGGGTGGGCGGCCTTTTACGGCGGACACAATCCGCGCTCTTTCAGGCAGAGATGAAAGAATCGAAGCGGAAAGAGCTTTGCCTTCAATAATAGTCGCACCCATGCCGGTAATTTTACAAAAAAATTGCCCCGGGATTATACCGGGGCAATTTTTTTGTACAGAACGGCTTTTCAGGCGTTGACCATCTTTGCGCGGGAGACATCCCCTTTCTTGTCGAGGTAATAGAGGAATCCCTTTGCTTTCTTGATGCCACATTTCAACACTTTCTCGGGCTTACCGCCTTTCTTGCCGCCGCGAGCCATCTTTGCGCGGGAGACGTCTCCTGCCTTGTCTATGTAATAGAGATATCCCTCTGCACGCTTGAGTCCGCACTTCTGAACTTTCTCGGCCATTTTCAATTTTCCTCCTGAGAGTTAACTTAAACTCTTACTACATGAAAAGTTTACAATAAATCCGAGGGGAGCGCAATACCTTTTCGACGGACGACGGGCCCATAGCAACCAGCATGCTAAATTCTGATGCAGCGACGGCAAAATTGCGCCGGGTCGCGTGCCGCGTTACTTGCCGGAAGACGTAAACAGCGGAATCTGCTTGACGGTGTCCTGAGTGATGACCTGTTCGCGGAGCCAGGAATCTATGATGGTTTTGGAAAACCGGTACTGCCTGCCGATGCGGGAGGCGGGAATTTTCTTGAGGCGGATCAGATTGTATATCTTCGAACGGCCCAGCGCCAGATACCTGGCCAGGGTCTGGATGTCCATCACTTCCGGGATGGGTCCGGTCAGGGGATGTTTCTCTGTCTTTCTCTTTTTCACGGTATTTTGGAAATGGTATCTTTTAGTATTTACTGCTTTCTTGTATCTAAATTATACATAAATTACCAAATTTTTGTCAAAAAAACGGTCTGCGGCACCGGGCGCGCTGTTTAAAGCGGTATTTCCAGAAGCGGAAGAATTTCATGTAAAAACAGGGGGGGCAGGTTGAAACTTCCGTCTTAAATTTGTTATTATTCTATCATGCGTACATACGAAGTGGTGATTATACTCAAGCCCCAGTTGTCCGATATTGAAATAGCGGAATTCCTTGACAGGACAAAGAAGTTCCTTGCCCAGGAGGGCGGAGAGCTTATGTCAGAAGACAAGTGGGGAAGACGCAAACTTTCCCACCCGATAGGGCGTAATAGGGACGGATTCTACGCCTATATGAAATTCAAGGCCCCAGCGCAGACAATCTCCAAGATGAACCAGCAGTTCAAAGTACAGGAATGGGTCATGCGCGTCATCGTATTGAGGGGAACGGAAAAAGAAGCGGCACCCAAGCCTCAGGCGCCGGCGAAGCAGGCCGCTAACAGCGCCGGCACCCTCTGATGGACAGAGGCCATGTCCCGGGGGTGCAGTCAAAGCCCGAGGCAACGCGGCTGGCGGGGATGGCCGCTAACTGCGCCGGCACTACCCGACAGCGCCAGTGGCCGGGAGTACGATAGTATCGAGGCACGCAAAGCAGACTGCCTGTGACACGGTGCCTGCATTGCAGCCTTGAGCCCGGAGGACACTTATGACAATCAAACTTCCCGAGCAGAACCAGGTTTTACTGGCGGGGCGGCTGACGCACGACCCCGACCTGCGTTTCACGCAGAAAGGGATGGCTGTCTGCCATTTCGATATGGCGGTCAATCGCCGTTTTAAGGACCCCTCATCCGGAGAATGGAAGGATGACACTACTTTCGTGCCGGTGACAGCCTGGGGGCCCATGGCCGAAAGGTGCAAGGATAAGGTGAAGAAAGGCAGTCCTGTACACGTGGAGGGACGTCTGTCAGCCTCCGAGTACACCGATAAGACTGGACAGAAACGCCGTACCATGCAGGTGGTGGCCAGGAGGATACAATTTCTCGCCGCAACTGCGCCCCAGGGGCAGACAGCGCCTGCGCCCGCAGGGCAGGCCGCTAACAGCGCCGGAGGCACGCGGCACGCAGAGCAGGCCGCTAACAGCGCCGGAGGCACGCGGCACGCAGAGCAGGAACAGGCCGCAGGACTTGAAGCGGGCGGCGAGGAAGGGTTGGAGGAAGTGCCGTTTTAAGTTAAACGCAGGTTCACAGTTCAAAGGTTCAATGGTTCCAGGTTGGAAAACGATGAACCATGAACAGCGAACCCAACAACTTGGCAGTTACAAAGGAAAACAGATATGGCAGATGAGACAAAACAGCAGAACACGGCAGCGCCGGTTCATCAGAATCCCGCGCAGACAGGAGCCAGACCTTCATTCCAAAGGAAGCGCACTTTCGGACCAAGGAGAAAAGTCTGCAGGCTTTGTGCCGAGAAGATAGAAAAGGTGGATTATAAGCAGTTTCCGATAATACGCACCTTCATCACAGACACCGGTAAAATTCTTTCAAGCAGGATAACGGGTGCCTGTGCCAGGCATCAGAGGCAGATAGCCAGAGCAATCAAAAGAAGCCGTAATATGGCCCTGCTGCCTTATACTATAAATAACTGATCTTTTTCCCCGGCGTGGAGGCTGCTCCGGGGATGATTGTATTTCAAAAAGCCGCGGGGCGCTGACATGTTTCCGGCGCCCCCGGTGTTTAAGGGAGACTTCAAAATGAAAATCATACTGAGAAAAGATGTCAGCAATCTTGGCAGCGCAGGCGACGTAAAGGAGGTAGCCGGCGGTTACGGGCGTAATTTTCTTATACCCCGCGGCCTGGCTGAGTCTGCCACTTCCGGAGCCGTTAAAGCCTGGAAAGCCGGTGAGGAAAAGCGGGCCAAACGCTCAGTCCTGGAAATGGATAAGGCCAGGGAAGTGGCAGACAAGCTTTCCGGCATGTCCCTTTCTTTCAGCCGTCCTGTCGGAGAAGAAGGCCGGATTTTCGGTTCGGTGGGCAAGAGCGATATTCTCAAAAGTCTTAAGGCTTCCGGCCATGAGATCAGCAAGGATTGCGTAAAACTTCCTGCTTCGATCAAGACCGTTGGAGAGGCAGAAGTGGAGATAACGCTCAAGCCCGGTATTTCCGCGACAGTGAAGGTTAAGGTTTCACCCCGGGGCAGATAACTGTCCCCCCCCCTGAACGGGAGGTCCCATGTCCAATTCAATCACCCGAGTCCCGCCGCATTCGCCGGAAGCTGAAATGGCGGTGCTTGGCTCCATGCTCATAGAGCGCGAGGCAATAGAGACAGTGCTGGAAATTCTGACCGACCATAAGCATTTTTACAATGACGCACATCAGAAGATATTCGCAGCCATACTGGATATACATAACAAGGGCAGGGCGGTGGACATCATCACCCTTTCCGAAGAGCTTAAGAAGCAGAACCGGCTTGAAGAGATGGGGGGCGAGCAGTTTCTGACGGAACTCATAGGAAAAGTGACCACCGCGGCGCACGTCCGGCACTATGCCGAGATAGTCCGCCATAAGGCTGTGATGCGCGAACTCATCCGGGCTTCAACGGGCATAGTGGAGCGCTGCTATTCCCCGGCGGAAGATGTTGACGCGCTCCTTGACCATGCCGAAACGCAGATTTTCTCTATAGCCAAGAAACAGACCGTTCAGAGCTTTTCCTCCTCCAAGGAGCTTTCGCACGAGGTCATGGAGAGAATAGAAAAGGCTCATATGGAGAAGAAGAGCGTGACCGGGGTACCCTCCGGTTTCACCCGTTTTGACGAGATGACATGCGGCCTTCAGAAATCCGATCTGATAATACTGGCCGCCCGTCCCAGCCAGGGTAAGACCGCCATGGCGCTCAATATCGCTTTTCACGCCGCCGTGGAGCAGAAAATTCCCGTTGCAATTTTTTCTCTTGAAATGGGTAAACATGCGATTTTTGAGCGTATGGTCTGCAGCGCGGCCCGCGCCGATCTGCACGGCATACGGAAGGGGTATTTCAAGAGGGAAAGCTGGACGGACCTGACCAGGGTGATGTCGGAGATGGCGGAGTCTCCGCTGTGGATAGATGACACCCCGGGGCTGACGATACTGGATATACGCACCAGGGCCAGGCGTCTTGCTTCAGACATACAGAACAGGGGTCTGGGGGAGCTGGGACTTATCATAATAGACTACCTTCAGCTTTTGCGCGGCAACGGCAGAATAGAAAGCCGCCAGCAGGAAGTTTCCGATATTTCCCGCCAGCTCAAGCACCTGGCCCGGACGCTGAACGTGCCGGTGGTTGCGCTGTCCCAGTTGAACCGCAGGTCTGAAGACAAGACCAGGGAAGGCAACAGGCCGCAGCTTTCGGATTTGCGCGAGTCCGGCTCTCTGGAGCAGGATGCTGATCTCGTCGCGCTCATCTGGCGTGAGGAATACTACAAGCGCGATGATCCCACCGTTAAAAACCAGGCCAAACTTATCGTAGCCAAGCAGAGAAACGGGCCGGTCGGCGATGTGGATCTCAATTTCTTCCACGAGTGCACCCGTTTCGACAATCCGGCCTCCCCCGGCCTGGAGGCCCTCAGCGAAACGCTGGCTTCATAAACCTGAAAAATTCAGTTGCAACTGGATTCGACGCGAAATGGCTTCATATCTCCGGCATAAAAAACCGCTTACATGCCAACAGGCATGCTCGCATTTTTTTATGTCGTCCCGAATCTACGCAATCCGGAACTTCGGGCCGTCCCAAACATCCAGACTCCGTAGGTTTGGGACGTCCCGAATCTACGCAATCCGGAACTTCGGGACGAATCTATTTTGCCCTTTCACGTCTCGGTCCAACGTTTCAACTGGACTTTTCAGGTAAACATAATGAAGGCAATCCCGGCAGGCGCAGGATCGACGTTTCTGCGGCCCACGTGGGCCGCAGTGGATCTTGCCCGCGTGCGGCGGAACTTTCTCAGGATGACGTCCGCCGTGGGCCGGGACTGCCGCATTCTGTTCGTTGTCAAGGCCAATGCCTACGGTCATGGAGCTGTGCCGCTGGCCCTGCAAGCCCAGGAAAAAAAACTCTGCTGGGGTTTCGGCGTTTCCTCTGTAGAGGAAGCTGCCGGTCTGTATGAAGCCGGAGTCAACCTTCCCATACTTATTCTCGGCAGCCTGTATCCATTCGAAAGCTTTGTAAATGCGATAGAAAATGGATTTCATATCACCATATCCAGTGTGGAAGCCGCAGTGCAGGTCGCCGAAGCGGCATTGCGCCTGGGCAAAAAGGCGCATTGCCACGTTAAACTGGAAACAGGCATGGGCAGGATAGGGGTCAGGCGTCCGGGAGCGTTGAAAGTTCTGCAGGATCTTTCACAATCCGCAGGGACGGTCATAAGCGGACTTTACACCCATCTTTCCAGCACCGACTGCGATCCGGAGTTCACCCGCCTTCAGCTCAGGTGTTTCCGCGAGACGGTTGAGGATTGTCTGAAGACCGGAATAAATCCGGGCATAAAGCATGCGGCCAATTCCTTCGCCGCCATACATTATCCCGAAAGCCGCTGGGACATGGTCAGGCCTGGCCTTGCCGTCTACGGCCTTATGGACGGCTTCGAGCCGGCCTTTTCATTTAAAAGCAGGATAGTCTTCATAAAAAACATCCGTGCCGGAGTCTCCGTCGGTTACGGCAGAAGTTTCCGCAGCCGTAAGCCGATGAAAGTGGCGACGCTGCCGGTGGGTTACGCCGACGGCTATTCCAGGAGGCTTTCCAATTGCGGGGAGGTCCTGGTGCGCGGCTTTCGGTGCAGGGTTCTGGGCACCGTCACCATGGATATGACAATGGTGGACGTCACGCACGTCGCCGGTGCGGCAGTGGGGGACGAGGCAGTGCTCATAGGCGCGCAGGGAAACGACGAAATAACAGTGCAGGACATGTCCGCTCTTTCCGACACCATTGTTTATGACACGATCTGTTCTGTTTCCAGCCGTGTCCCCAGGATATACACTGATGATAATTCCGGGATTTGACATAATTGGCAAAAGGGCCCTGGCCATAGCCGATTCCCTGGGCGGCACGGTTTTTATGATACGCTCCAGTTTTTTCTGGTTTTTCCGTTCCCGGCTGGAGTGGAGACAGACGCTTATACAGTGCCGGCGCGTGGGAATCCAGTCCTTTCCGGTGACCGTGCTCACGAGCTTCTTCACCGGGATGGTGCTCGCCCTGCAATCCGGCTCGACATCCAGGAATCTTTTCAACGAACCTATTTTCGTCGGTACCGTTGTAGGCTTTGCCCTGGTAAAAGAACTGGCCCCCGTGCTCACCGCTATCGTTGTGGCAGGAAGGGCCGGCGCCGCAGCGGCGGCGGAACTTGGGACGATGAACGTTACCGAGCAGATAGAGGCCCTTCACACGCTCGGCACAAACCCGGTCAGATACCTTGTCATCCCCCGCTATATAGCCTTTTTCATAATGCTGCCCATACTAACGGTCTTTTCGGATTTTTCCGGGGTGATAGGAGGATTTCTGGTGAGCGTGTTTAAACTGGGCATTTCCAGCCGGGTCTACTGGGACGATATATTTACATTCATGGAGATAAAAAATTTCATGCACGGCTTTATAAAGACTTTTATTTTCGCCTTTATGATAGCCACGGTATGCTGTTACAGAGGACTGACCACAAAAGGAGGAGCGGAGGGAGTGGGAAAATCAACGACCGGAGCGGTTGTTGTGAGCATGGTGCTGGTGATGGTACTGGACTACTTCGTAACGGCCGTGCTGGTGGCTGTAGGGATAACTTAAACAGTAAGAAAGTGAGAAAGTAAGAAGGTGAAAAAATTTTAGAAATAAGATAATTTGGAGAATATTTTTATGTTTTTCACTTTCTCTCTTTCTGACTTTCTAACATTCTCACTAAAAAATGATTGAGATAACGGACCTTCACAAGAGCTTCAACGGGCACATGGTGCTTGACGGCCTGGATATATCCATCCCAGACGGTGAGGTGCTGAGCATCATAGGCGGTTCAGGCTACGGCAAAAGCACCTTTATAAAGTGCATTATCCGCCTGCTCAGACCGGATTCCGGCAGCGTTTTCGTGGACGGTCGGGATATAACGCACATAGAAGATGAATTTGAACTGGCCAGGGTCAGGAGCGGCTTCGGCTATCTTTTTCAGGAGGGCGCTCTTTTTGATTCGCTCACTGTGGCTGAAAACGTGACCTTCGGGCTTAAGTATCTTACCGACATACCGGCTTCCCGTTACAGGTCCATAGCAAAAGAGAAACTGGCGCTTGCTGGGCTTGAGGGCATAGAGGACATGATGCCGTCCGAGCTTTCCGGAGGCATGAAGAAAAGGGTGGCCCTGGCCAGAGCCATAGCGGCCGAGCCCAGATATATACTGTATGACGAGCCCACCACCGGACTGGATCCTATAATGTCGGATATAATCAATGATCTGATTATAGACATGAAAAAAAAGCTGGGAGTCACCACAATCGTGGTTACGCATGACATGAAGTCCGCCTATAAGGTATCCGACAGGATAGCCATGCTTCACGAAGGGAAGTTTCTGATGGTGGATAAGCCGGAAAAATTCAGGATTACGGACAATCCCTACGTCAGGCAGTTCGTGGAAGGCTCAGGCCGGGGGCCCATCCACATGAAACTCCGGCAATTCGGCTGAAATACATTACGGTCCCGGGAGGAATCGAAGATAGAGTGTGCACTTATAAATTGCTAAATTATCGTAACTGCTCAGGTGCCCGCCCCTGCCCGACCGATGTCAGGCGGGTGCCAGCTGTCGGGCAGGAATAGGTTGTAGGCAGTTAGTCTATTTGGCTAGTAGGCGAGTAAGCTTGTAGGCGCTGAAAAGCATACCTGCTTACCAGCCTGCAAGCATACCAGCTTACAGTCTAAACAACCTGAGTAGTTACAAATTATCCGCTGAATATGAGAGACGAGACAAAAGTGGGTTTTTTCGTGCTGACCGGCATAGCCCTGTTTGGAACAGCCATTTTTATGCTGGGAGATTATTCCATTTACAGCCGGTACAGCCTTTTTGTCGAGTTCTCGGACGTGGCGGGCCTCCCCGACAAATCACTGGTTAAGCTTTCCGGCGTCGAGATAGGAAAAGTCAGGGAAATCAGCATCAGGGATGACAGGGTTGTGGTAGAGGTGGCGGTTAAATCGGATGTCAAAATTTTCCGGGACGCGCGGTTCACGGTAGGCTCAACCAGTATCATAGGGAGCAAGTTCCTGCAGATAGACCAGGGAAGGGCATCAGCAGGGGTGATAGAGCCGGGCGCGGTTATAAAGGGGGAAGACACCCTCTCGCTGGACAAATCCCTGGCCAGGACGATGGCCAGCATACAGGAGATACTCGACGACGTCGGCGGCAAGGGAAAGCTCAGCCGCAATCTAAACGAGACCATCGCCAATCTGCGGGATATGACGGCCAATATGAGCGAACTCATAGGAGACACCCGGCCGCATGTCTCCAGGGCCATGACCAGAATGGATTCCATCAGCGAAAAACTGGACAGTCTGCTTGCCAAGACCGAAGAGCTTGTCGCCAGGATAAACAGCGGCCAGGGCGCGGTCGGGGCCCTGATGAGCGA
Organism: bacterium; assembly: GCA_043817835.1. Lineage (GTDB taxonomy): Bacteria > Elusimicrobiota > Elusimicrobia > Elusimicrobiales > CAZFMJ01 > JBDRGJ01. The sequence goes on along the minus strand of JBDRGJ010000269.1, from coordinate 4,358 downwards.
TCCTAAAGTGAAGGATGACGTGACTTCAACGCTTTCCAATTTTAAGGATGCCTCGGCTTCGGCCAAGGATGTTTTGGGCAGGGTCAACTCCTTCCGCGTCTTCTGGCTTTACGAATCCAGGTACGAGCCCCTGGCAAGGGGGTCCAGGGGAGACATCGGAATCAGGATATATCCCAGAGACGGTCGCTACTATTATCTGGGCGCCTCAAATATAGGCAATCCGTCCGATATATCGCGCGGCACCGATTATGAGAGAAAAAACAGAGTTGATGCGCGTCTCGGCTGGGAAACCGGAGGTATGGATTTATATGCCGGGCTGATCAGGGGAGCCGGAGGATTCGGGATAAAATACAGACCCTTTCACGGGAAAGCCGCCTGGGACCGCCTGGCCGTTACGGCGGAGGCCTCCGATTTCCTAAGGAACAGGTTCATTTCAGACAGGCGTTTTAACACGGTCGAATACGGCATAGGAGCCGAGATTAAGGTGCACAGGCTGATTACGGTGGGAGCCAGGCTCAACGACCTTCAGGAAACAAAAAGGACGCAGTACACGGCCAGAGTGGCATTCGAAGACAAGGACATTGCCTACCTGTTCGGGCTGATAAGCTTCAGTTCTGCCGGGATGAAAGGGCGGAGTTCAAGTAAGTAAAAGAGATTAGCGTAAAGCGTATAGAGGCTGGCGGTAATCTGAAAATTTTTCTCTGGTCCCTAACCTCTCTCTCTTAATCTCTGATACATATGCCGAGATTTAAAGCAATTTACCGCTGCCAGGAGTGCGGCGCTTCCTCTCCCAAATGGATGGGCCGCTGTCCCGACTGCGGAAAGTGGAACACAATTGTGGAGGAAGCCGAGGAATTTTCGGCAAAAGGGGCCGGCAAATCCAGAGCTCTTACCGAGTTTTCATCGGAAGTGACCAGGCTTTCCGACGCGGAAGGCTGCGAGGAAAAGCGCTTGCCTACCGGCTTGCCGGAGCTGGACCGCCTTCTGGGCGGCGGAATGGTGAACGGACAGGTTCTGCTTCTTGCCGGCCCCCCCGGCATAGGCAAATCGACTCTCATGCTGCAGGCTGTTGAAAAGACTGCCGGCTCTGCTGTCGTGCTCTACGTTTCCGGGGAGGAGTCGCTGGGACAGGTCCGCTCCAGAGCCGCGCGCCTGGATATAAAAGCCGGAGGACTTTATCTTCTTTCGGAGAATAATCTCGGGAAGATCATAAACGCCTTCAACAGGCTTAAACCGGCGGTGCTTGTGCTGGATTCGATACAGACGGTTTTTCACCCTGAATACGCCGGAAGCCCGGGTTCGGTGGGGCAGGTAAGAGAATGCGCGGCGGAACTGCTCAGGGTCTGCAAGTCATCGGGCGCCTCGCTTTTTATTCTGGGTCATGTCACAAAGGAGGGGGCGCTGGCCGGACCCCGCGTTCTCGAGCATATAGTCGATACAGTCCTTTACTTCGATACTGAGAAAAACCAGATTCTGCGCCTGCTCAGGGCCCACAAGAACCGCTTCGGTCCGACTTCTGAGGTAGGCATATTTGAGATGGGAGAGAAGGGGCTGAGCGCTGTTTCAGACGCTGCCGTTTTCTTCACATCCGGCCACAGGGACAAAGCAGTGGCTGGAAGGGCTTTTTCCGTGGCCATGGAGGGGACCAGGCCGATACTGACTGAACTTCAGGCTTTGGCTTCACCCACGCGCTATCCGTTTCCCAGGCGCATGGTCACAGGCCTCGATCTCAACAGGACCCAGCTCATGCTGGCAGCCATGGAAAAACATCTGAGGCTGCCGCTGGAAAACAAGGACGTTTTCGTCAGCCTGGCAGGAGGCATAAAGTTCAGAGATGCGGCCCTGGACCTTGCCCTGTGCGCCGCTGTGATAAGCTCAGTGCGGGACTTGCCGGTTCCGGCGGATGTAGTATTCATAGGCGAGACGGGCATACTGGGCCGGGTGGCGCGGGTCTCATGGCTGGGCCAGCGCGTGGCAGAGGCACACCGGCTGGGATTCAGGAAGGCTTTCATCCCATGCGTTCCGGCGAAAGAACTGCCGCTCACAAAAACATTGGAGGCGGTTATGGTGGAAAGCCTGGAGGAGCTTGCCTGCCTCCTGGGCGGGCTTAAGTTAAAACAGGCAAAGCAAGCAACGCAAGAAAAGCAGGCAACATAATGATGTCACTTAAATTCTTTATGTTATTTTTTGTTTCTTGTTTTGCCTGTATTTCTTGCGTTGCTTCTTAAATGATGGAGGGACAATGATAATCTGGACATTCAGGATAATGGCGATTGTGGGAACGCCTTTTCTCACTTATTACCAGGTTTCAAAGGACTGGAAAGGATTGGCGGCCGGGACTGCGGCCGGTTTTCTGCTCGTAGGCATGGAGTATCTGCTGGAGAGCGTGAATCTTCTGACCATAATAATAGGTTCCGTAGGGGCGGTAATCGGCATCATACTTGCGCAGCTTATGAACAACGTGGTGATCCAGATGGACAATGACGCGCTCATTGCTGGGTGGACAAAGTATTACGTGCTGATCCGGTATTCCCTGGCGCTGCTTGGGACCATAATAGCGATAAGAAAGATTCCGGAACTTGACGAATTGGACAAGGATATATCCACCATAGGCAGAAGACGCGGGCGGGACATGAAAATACTCGACCCCAGCGCCATAGTGGACGGCAGGATAATAGACATCTGCGAGACCCGCTTTATTTCCGGCACGCTTGTGGTGCCGCGTTTTGTGCTCAATGAACTGCATCATCTGGCCGATTCTTCCGACAATCTCAAGCGCGCCAGGGGCAGGAGGGGCCTGGATATTCTGGCCCGTCTCCAGGAGTCCAAGGAATTTCCGCTTAAAGTCATAGACAAGGATGTGCCGGACATCAAGGATGTGGACGCAAAGATTATAAAAGTGGCGAAGGAATTGGGTGCCAGAGTGGTGACTACCGACTTTAATATGAACAAACTGGCGGTACTGGAAGGGGTCACGGTTCTTAACATAAACGATCTATCCACGGCGCTCAAGCCGGTGGTCCTGCCTGGGGAGGCCATGTCTCTGTTCGTGATGAAGGACGGCAAGGAAAAGGACCAGGGGGTGGGGTATCTCGACGACGGAACCATGGTGGTTGTGGAAGATGGCAGGCGCTGGATAGGAAAGAGGATAGAGGTCGCGGTTCATTCCATACTGCAGACTTCCGCCGGAAGAATGATCTTTGCCAAGTACAAAGGGGATAATAAATCCCAGGAAAATCACCATGCACACCATATATTGGAAGGGATAAAGGATAAAGGATAGGGCAGCGACCGCGGTTATATGGTGATAAGTTGATATGTTTATACGGGGGGTTTTTATGGATGTTTATCTTATTTTATAGCCGTATCATCATATCAACGTATAAACGCAGTTGGAATAAATGACGATGGTTTCGAAAAAAAATCCGGATAAGCTGCCGCCATGCGCGGCGGTTGTGGTGGCGGGAGGGGCGGGAACCCGCATGGGCAGGCCCAAGCAGTACCTGAACATACTGGGCAGGCCGATGGTTGAATGGTCTGTCGAGGCTTTCCGGGCTGTCGGCAAGTGCGTGGAGATAGTGCTGGTGCTTTCCCCGGAAGACATAGCGTTGCATGGGAAGGAATGGGAGAAAAGGGGGGTGCGCATTGCGCAAGCCGGAGCCACGCGGCTGGAATCCGTAAGGAACGGCTTGTCCGCTCTTTCCGGGAGCCCCGAGGTGGTGGCGGTACACGACGGAGCCCGTCCGCTGGTCTCCGGAGATATAATCCTGGCCTGCTTAAGGGAAGCGGCACGACATGGTGCGGCAGTGCCTGCGGTGGCGGTAAAGGACACCCTTAAAATAGTCTCAAAACAGAATAAGGTGGAGAAAACGGCCGACCGTTCTGCTTTTTGGGCTGCACAGACCCCGCAGTGCTATCGCAGAAAATTGCTGGAGAAAGCACTGAAAAAGTTCCGCGCCGAAAAGGACGCCACGGACGAATCCCAACTCGTAGAGAGAGCCGGAACAGAGGTGCGCGTGGTCCCTTCAAGTTATGATAACATCAAGGTCACGACTCCGGAAGATCTGCTGATGGCGGAGGTCCTTATGAAGCGGAAGATCGGAAAACGGGTCTGTTCCGAGATGATAAGGGTCGGGTTCGGTTACGACATACACCGCATGGTGGAAGGCAGGCCCCTGATACTGGGCGGGGTAAGAGTTCCCCACAACAAGGGCCTGCTGGGTCATTCGGACGGCGACGCCGTGCTGCATGCCGTCTCTGATGCGGCCCTCGGCTCAATCGGAGCCGGCGAGATAGGGGTTTTCTTTCCTCCTATCGATCTTACCATAAGGGGCATTCCGAGCACCGCCATAGCTGAC
>JBDRGJ010000268.1:0-4892 GCA_043817835.1 bacterium | reverse complement strand
ATCCAGGAAAAACACGACCTTTCCTTTTTGTTTTTCAACGCGTAAAACTACATCATGGCTTCCGCTGCCTACATATTCTCTGCTTATTGCGTTAAAGATACTGCCGTTTTTCTCCAATTTTACACGGTGTATTTTGTGGTTTTCTTTATCTTCAATAAGCCTGGCGCCGCTGACCAGAACTGTTATAAAATCGTTGCCCCTCCCGAAAGGAGCCAGAATGTCGTACACCTTGGAAATATTATTTTCCAGCCAGCCGTCCCATTCAAAGTCGACAAGCAGTTCGTTCTTTGCCGATGCCTGCGGCATGGATTCAAGGTGATGCGGGCACTCCTCCATAAACCTGCCTATGTTTTTGCTGCTGACCTTCAGTCCGCAGGCATTGGGATGTCCCCCGTACTCTATAAAATCCGACATCTTTTCAAACAGCGCCAGCATATTGACGCCCGCTCCCCGCGCAGAACCGTTCCAGACGGCGCCGTCTCTGCTGAGCACTATGACGGGTTTTGAGAATTTTCTGGAAAGCCGTGAAGACACCCCCCCCCTGAAGCCGTCCTGAAGGTTCTCCATTTTCAGGATTATTATTTTTCCTTCCTTGAGTTTTTCAGATGAAATTTTTCTGTCCGCCTCGGCAAGGCAGTCCCTGAGGGTAAAGCGCCGGTCGGAGTTCAGGGTTTTTATATATTCCAGCATGCGCTCTGCGCGTTTCAGCGAGTCCGACTCTAAAAGCTCCAGTATCTTTCCGCTTTCATTCATCCTTTTGGCCGCATTCAAAAAAGGTATGAGTTTCCTTGAGACGCTTCTTATGCCGGCATCTTTCCCGATGCCGAGTTTCTGGAATATCATTTTAAACACAAAACGGTCCAGTCTGTGTATTTTATGGAACCCTTCTTTTACCGCCCACCGGGATTTTCCGGTGAGGGGAATGCTGTCCGAAATTGTTCCCAGGGCGACAAGCGGGAGGTTCTGCTCAACGAATACATGAAACTCCGCCGATTCCCTGTATTTCAGTATATTGTAGATGTGAAACGTTGTTTCGGCATCAGGCAGTGCGCGGTGGGACGCGGACTTTATCCTGAAGAAATCTTTAAGGGCTTCCAGTTTGTGGCTCTGTGAAGGAAACATGCTTCTTGAAAGAAGCAGTGTGTCCAGTACGGTGTTTTTCAGTTCTGCCCCTGTGAATTTCTTTATTTCCGCAGCTATGAAAGAGATGTCAAAAGGCGCGTTATGGAAAATTAGAGGCAGGTCTCCGATCCACCCGAAGAATTCATCCAGAACCTTTTTCCGGGGAGGGGCTGTTTCCAGGTCGCTGGACCGGATGCCGGTAATACGCGTAATCATTTCCGGCAGGGCGCATGACGGTTTCAGAAAAGACGAAAACCGGTCAATTATCCGGAATCCCCTGAATTTGACCGCGCCGATTTCAATTATTTCATTGAACTGCGGAGAAAGCCCGGTCGTTTCCACGTCGCATGCAACCATGGTTTCGTTAAAGCCCTTTTCACGGCTGAGTTTCAGGGCGCTTCCAAGATAGAAAGCCACGAAGCACCCCGCCATCTCCTCCCTTTTTTTCCTGCAGGAGGGATTCAATATTGCAGTTACGTCCGGAAGATTTCCGCCCGGGCTGTGATGGTCGGTTACGATGACCCTTATCCCGGCTCCGGTGATTTTTGACAGCGCCGCGTTCTCGGTAATTCCGACATCAACCGTTATAAGCAGCGCCGCGCCCGATGAGATTATCCGCGATACATCTTCGCTGCTGATGCCGTGGTTCCTCCCTGAGCATACAAAAGTGCGTACGCCGGCTCTGCAGTCAATAGCGTCCTTTATTATAAGAAGGCCGCAGAGGCCGTCAACATCGGAATCGGCAATCACCGCGATTGTCTTTTTTTCTTCAACGGTTTTGAGTATCTCCGAAACAGCCTTTGACATATCGGGGAATTTAACAAATATATCGTTGAATTCGCATCGGGGAGAGAGGAAGTCCTCCGCCTTTTTGAGGGTGTCTATCCCCCTATTTGCCAGGAGCCGGCCCAGCCGCTCGTCTATGTCAAGACGCGCGGCAAAATACTGTGATATTTCTCCGGGAACGGAAACTTTCCAGCTTGAATTCAATTCAGAACTGCCCGGAAGCCAGAATGCCCTTTATGAGCCTGACAAAGTCGCCGGATGCAACCTGTCCGGATTCTATAACTTCCTTATGAGAAAGCGGCCTGCCTGTAACGCCGCTTGCATAATTGGTAAGACACGAGATTCCCGCCACCCGCATCCTGTTTCTGTTGGCGACAATAACTTCCGGTACCGTAGACATGCCCACGGCGTCAGCGCCTATTTTCCGCAGCATTCTGATTTCCGCCTTTGTTTCGTATGAAGGTCCGGTTAAAGCAAGGTAAACTCCCCTGTTAAGAGGTATTTTAAGTTTGTGCGCGATACTCATTATGAGTTTGCGGTACCCGGCATCGTAGGCGTTGGTCATATCTATGAAATGAGCGCCGCCTATCAGAGGGTTGCTTCCCATCATGTTTATATGGTCTTCTATAAGCATCAGGGAAGGAACCTTAAAGCTTTTCCGGATTGCCCCTCCTGCGTTTGTTATTATGATTTTATTTACACCGAGTTTCGCCAGGACGTCTATAATAAATGTTATCTTCTGCATGGAATAACCTTCGTAATAATGAATCCTGCCTGACATTATGAGTATCTTTCTCCGTTTGATCCTGCCGGAAATAAGTTTTCCGGAATGTCCGGGAACCCTGCTTTTTGCGAAACCCGGGATTTTATCATAGGGAATCTCTTTTCTGCCGGTTACATCATCCGCAAGTTTTCCGAGCCCAGATCCAAGTATTACAGCGGTATCCGCAGTGTCTATTTTTTTTCTTACGGCAGACACGGCCTTTTTCAAGTCAGCCATTTATTTCCCCCCAGAATGATTTACCGTTGGCAAGCCCTTCTATTCCAAGATATTCGGCAACTGTCCGGCCGCAGTCGGCAAACGATTTTCTCGTTCCGATGTCAACATTCTTCTTTACGGATTTCCCGCATATAAGTATGGGCACGTATTCTCTTGTGTGGTCGGTATGGGCGCTGAAAAACGGGTCGCACCCGTGGTCTGCCGTCAGAATGAGAATGTCCCCGTCTTTCATACTTCGCCTGATTTCGGGGACCGCCGCGTCAAATTCCTTTAAAGCATCATAATAACCCTGCGGGTCTCTCCTGTGGCCGTACAGCGTGTCAAAATCCACAAGATTCACGAAAACCAGCTCCTCCCTGACAGGTGTTTTCACTATGTTTTTCAGTGTCTGCCGGATACCTGCGGGGTTTCGCCCTGTGTGCTGTTCTACACTGACTCCGCGGTGAGCGAAAATATCTCCGATTTTTCCCACCCCGATTACATTAACATCCTGTTCGTATGCAAGGTCCAAGAGAGTTTTTCCGGGGGGGTCAATTGAGTAGTCTTTTCTGTCAGTTGTCCTTTCAAAACTGCCCGCGGTTCCCGTAAAAGGCCTTGCAATAACGCGGACGATGTTGTGGGGCTCCTTGAGAATGGCTCTTGTCTTTTCGCAGATGTCATAGAGTTTCTCAAGCGGAATCACATCATTGTGGGCGGCAATCTGGAAGACGCTGTCGGCGGATGTGTAAACAATCGGGAAACCGGTCTTCATATGTTCCTCGCCAAGTTCCAGTATGATTTCCGTGCCTGACGCTGCCTTGTTGCCGAGTATGCCTTTACAGCCCGACGCTCTCCTGAATCCTTCAAGGAGGCCGTCCGGAAACCCGTCAGGATAAGTCGGGAACGGAAACATGGCCGGAATGCCCATAAGCTCCCAGTGGCCCGCTACCGTATCCTTGCTGGCGGAAACCTCGGCCATTTTGCCGAAGGCGCCCTCCGGCTCCGGAGGTATTTTCCCGGGATGAATATTGTTAATCATGCTTAAACCGAGCTTATCCATATTGGGCAGATCCAGCCCGCCGAAATGTTTGATAAGATGCCCGAGCGTATCGGAGCCGCTGTCTGCGAACTCGCCGGAATCGGGAAGCTCTCCGGCGCCGAAACTGTCCAGCACTATTACAATTACTCTTTTCATACGAAAAGCTCTTCAAATTTGTTTTTTATGACATTTACCAGGCCCATGTCGGTTATTTTAAGTTCCGGTATAACAGGAAGAGCAAGGAAAGAAAGCGTCATAAAGGGGTCATCAAGCCGGCATCCCATAGCCGATGAAACAGCGAGAAGCTTCTTTACTCTTCTGTAAACGAAAGACAGATCCCTGTCACTCATGAGCCCTGCTACCGGGAGAGGGAGCATCTCGTACCTGTTGCCCGATGTGCAGCAAAGCCCGCCGCCGGCCTTTATGATACTTAGAACCGCATTAAAAATACTCTTGTCATCGCAGCCGACACAGACGATGTTGTGAGAATCGTGGCTTACGGACGAGGTGATGGCGCCCTTCTTCAGGCCGAAACCTTTTACAAATCCCTGTGCGATGTTCCCTGACGCTCTGTGCCTCTCAACGACCACCAGTTTGAGGAGGTCTTTTTTTATATCCGACACGGCAAAGCTGTTCTCTATACGGACCTTTGATATTCTGCTTTTAGTTATGAGTTGTCCGGGAACAATCTCAATTGCGTTTACTTTTCCTGTTTTTGCGGGAAGCCTGAACTGTTCCGGCGTAAGCCATCGGACGTTTATACTGCTTCTTACGGGAACCGTGGGAGGGAATTTAACATTTAGAATCTTTCCTTTCCGCGCGACTTCAACACCTCTTTTATAAACGCTTGTGACTTTAAAGCTCTTGAGGCTGTCTATGACGATAAAATCCGCGTGGTAGCCCGGCGCAACCGCTCCTGTATGCTTCAGGGCGAAATGTCTCGCCGGGTTGATTGTAGCCATCTTG
>JBDRGJ010000267.1:0-4441 GCA_043817835.1 bacterium | reverse complement strand
CCGTTCTCATTGTGTCGATCTGAATCCCTTAATTAGCTCTACCCCCGGACCGGTCAGGGCGGTTCAACCGTACTTTCAGCCCCTGGCGTTTTGAAAGTGCCCCCTCTGGGGCGCCGCAAAACACCAGAGGTTTGCGGCACGCCGGAGGCGACCGTTCGTCCCAAAAGCCCTGCGTTGGGATATCCCCTATACCCTGTTTTTTTCCCGCGGCAACGGCATGAGCACTCTCATGGTTTCGCCGCCGGCATTGGAATTTTCTCTGGACATTATGCCCAGCCGCCCGAATTTCCAGTTCACATAGTATTTTTCACCCGCTTGAAGGGCCTGACAGAATTCATGCGCATACTCGGCAAAATCAATCCTGTAAACATCCGCAGGAGTCAGAACAAGCGTTTTTTCAAGGATGACAGGATCAAGCCAGTTAGGAACATCCTTCTTTAAAGTCACCGTGATGAATGTTTTTTCGTGTTTATCACACCCGCATCCGCACCCTCCTCCGCAACCGCATCCCCCTCCGCACCTGGGGTTGTAAACATCGGCCCATTTGTCCTTCAGAATCAGTTCAAGACTTTTGGAATCTGCGGAAACTCCGAAAGACTCCAGTACTATGCCGGAAGGGTCGGGTTCGGTTCTTATTTTGCGGATCGCCTTGACGTTGACATCATATTTCTTCGCTCCGGTAGTGACGGCAATCGTGTATTCGTGCGACTTTTTCATTTCCTTAACGGTGAGCTCTCTGTTCCGCAGACAGACGTTGAACACGTCCCCTTCCCAGGGAAGCATGGACCTTTCGCCCTTTAATCTGACAGTAATGCGCCTTCTTTCCACACGCGCCAATTCCTCATGACACTGTCTTTTGCCCGAATATGTCCTGCATACCCGTCTGAAAAGATAGCTTTTCAGGATGAAAGGCTTCGAAACGAGCGGGTCTTCGGCCCCGAATTCAATCATTTTGCAATTACGCGTCACTCTGGAGTATTTTTTGGGAGCGGCGGGCGCATTCGGACAGGTCTGGGCGGCATCCTGCAACCGCTCCATTATCTCGTCCATTTCAACACCCTGGTCAAAGTCCACCTTTGGCGCCGCAGCCGAGGCGGACAGCGCAAAAGTCAGCATCAGCACGCTTCCCAATCCCAATAAACTTTTTTGCTTCAGTATCATAAATTCCTCCTTAAACATCCAAATTCTTTTACGGTCAGGCTTCGCCGTGTTTAAATCCGGAAGACACGACCGGGCAACAGTTGCCCCGTAAAATAGAAGAAAATGCTTCCTGCCCGGCAGCAGACGATTCCAATCCAATGATCCTGTTAAATTATACCTTTGGTTCCCTAACTTCCGCCAGAGTCAAATGGCCCGGACAGGTGATAGGCTCAATGGCCCATCCCCGCAACGCGATGGGGAAATAATATTCTTCCGCCTCCGGCAAGTCAGAAGCTTCCGGCAAGCGAAACTCCGAAGGAAACCGGCTTGATATTTCTGCTGCCGAGGAGATAGAAGGATGATTTGCTGCGGTATTCGGCCGAGACTCCCGCACCCAGCCTGTCAAATATTGGATAAAGCAGTTCAGCCTTTGCTATCCATGGAGAAAACCACGCGTACTCGGAAGGAAAACGTTCCCCCCCGACTTTGATTCTTACAAAAGTGACGCCTTTTCCCGCGGATAACCGCAGTCTGGACCGTTTCCACAGACCAAAATCCATCCCGGCCAGAAAAGAAAGCGGCGCAAACGCGCTCAACTCAAGCTCCCTGGTCCCCTTGGAGTCGGTCAGCGTCCCGGCTTTTGAAGTGCCAGTCAGAAAATACCCCGAGCCTTCCGCAAAAATACCGCTGTTCAGCACATACCTGGCTCCGAACCCGGGCAATGCCAGGGAAAATGCCTTTCCCGCAGCCGTTCCCCGGGCCGTGACAGCGGACCGGCCATTCTCGGATAAAGGGGTTGCCTGAAAAAACAGCCCGACAAAGGTTTCCAGATGCTCGCACCGGCTCCCGAAGCCCAGGGCGCGCAGATCCGAAAGAAGCAGGTCCGAATCCACCACCGCCTGTATCCGCACAGAATATGTGCCGGACGTTTTTTTCTCCTCTTCTATGGTATAGCTCTTTATATATTTGTCGTGGTTTTCGAGAAGTTTGCGCACGTATGGATTTTTTTTAAGCAGGTCCCGGCGGCCCCCGCAGGCGTAGCCGACAGATTTCTCCACAGCGCTTTTTCGGGCCCTGGACACGGCTTCGCCGGAAATGTCGCCGGCCACGGAATCCGTGGAAAAATAGACTGAAGCCGAAGCCTTGGTTATTTCGACAAGCGGAGGCTCTTTCGCAGAAAGCGCCGCGGCATGCAGCATGCAGAGAATCGCGGCAGATAAGAGTAAAGGATTCATTCAGGGCTTATTGGTAACTACTCAGGTTGTCAGGTTCACGGTTCAGGGCTCACGGTTATCTTTTCCACAAGGCGTTTTGTATTCCGTAGTGCTCAATCTTCATGCTTTTTTCCGCCACACGACTTCGGCGGATCTGCCTTCGGCATGACAACCGTTGAACCGCTGAACCGTGAACCTGAGTAGTAACGCTGATTGTAGCTATTAATTTTCAGATATCTCAATGAAAAAAGAAATTCCGCGCTTTCAAAAGCGCGGACTTTCTTTTTTTTCTGATATATGCAAGAACTATTCCCTTATCGAAATAACCCACTTGGCGAACTCATCCCACTGGGTGTCTTTTGCCCATGCGAGCTGGTCATAGGAACTGTTGAATGACCAGCCAGGGAGGTAAATCGCAATGCCGTGGGAGTTGTCGTACTGGCTTGTCACGGTCCTGTTTAAGGAGACCAGATCGTTTTCTATGAAGGACATAAGGGCTTTTCCTTTTTCCGCCACCGCTGCATCCAGGGTCCCGGCGTTTATAAGCTGGACGAAATGATAAAGGTCCTTATTGTCATAGACCGCGTAGTCCTGGGCCGAATTCTTGGCGCTCTTGACCAAGGTGGTATCGTTGGCCTTCATGACGGCAGAAGTCCAGTCATTGAGAAGTGGGATAAATCTGATCAGCTCTGCGCTCCTTATCAGGGACTGGGTCGTGCCCTCGTTCTGCTGCTGGTAGTGATCCGCGTAAGCATTGACCGCCACGCGGCCCACTTCCTCGGGTGTCATTCCGGGGTTTTCCGCGATGGGCCCCAGAAATGTGTTATATGTGTAGCCGTCGCCGGGCTCGGTCTCCTCGGAGCCGACTATGTAGTCCGCGTAGGGCATGATCTCGTAATCCACTTCGGGCATCTGCATCAGGCAGGCGTCAGAACCGTAGACATCCACCCCGCCGATTTCCTTCAGCGCCATTCCGAGCTGCGGAGTGGTGATGTGATTGCCGGTTTCGTCGTCGTAGGATATTCCCGTGGGGGAAAAATCAAAGCGTTTTTTATTCCAGCCGCTGCCGTGGTTCCAGACCACAAGCATATAATGCTTTGCGGGATAATTTTCCTTGGCCCATTTGCCGAATTCCGCCAGATGCATGTAGTCGCCCATGTCGGTTTTTGCAATCTCCTGCACCACCGGCGAAGTGATCGCGGAAAAGTTGTCGTCCTTTTTGACCAGGTATCGCCGGGAGCCCATCCAGTCTCCGTCCGAAGAATCATAGCCGGCTTTGCGCCCCAGTTCCGCCACCACATTTACTCTGTCCGTGGAGCCCACCATCTCCATTTCGTTCAGGTCAATGAGACCAAACCGCTCAAGGTTGTTTTTGGCGTTGACATAGACCATTATGGTCCAATCTTTTACCGTCTGTTCCGGTTCAGGTGCGGGGATAATGTCCGCGATTTCGGCCCGCACAAAATCTTTTGCGCTGACATCCATCTGGTCAAAGTTGACCTTGAGTTCCCCCGAGAACGCCATCGACGATAAAAGAACTGACACGCCCAGACAACCCAGCAATTTCTTTAACATGGCCAGACCTCCGTTTTTCTTTCCGGCACGCTTAAAAATACCGATTAGCAGATAATATAAATAGCCCTGTGCGGTGTCAAGAAATTTTTTATACGAAAAAATTCATTAGCAGCAGGATTTGCCGTATTCCGGGAACTCCTATTTTCTATTTTCAGGGATTGTGATACCCCGTAATGTAAAAATCATAATACTCATTCCGCAATAACCACAGATTTGGTGCGTGGCTCCGGAGTTTCATGCTGCTCTTGCAGATTTAATCGGCGCATCTTAAAACACCCTGCTGTAGTGAGTCCAACGCTTCTTTACATTTGAACTGTAGCGGCAGAGCGTTAGCCCGAATTCTTCAGTTGGAATTCGGGAGGTATGAAGTATTAAGTATGAGGTCTGAAAAACTATTCTTGTTTTGAATGGTTCTTTTATTCATACTTCTGACTTCATACCTCAAACTTCCCGAAAATTGCAATGCACTTTTTTGTCCCTGCGTTTGTCAATAGAAACTGCTTTCAACTGCA
>JBDRGJ010000266.1:0-4078 GCA_043817835.1 bacterium | reverse complement strand
GGAGCCGGGACGCACACAGCGACACGTCCCCGATTCCATTGCGACCCTGCGATATCTGATTGCGCGCAGGCTTGCGAGATGTTTGCCCCGGTGTCCCTGCTGCGCGCGGAGCCCTGTGCGTTTATGACACAGTAGTACTAGGCAAGACACATCTGGCCATCGCTATCGGGTACAGGGCCGTGCTGGCCGGGGTAAGAACGTATTTCACAAAAGCCATTGAAATGGTGAACCACTTAACGGCGGCGCAGGCCGACCACAGCACAGACAAGGCAATGCGCCTTTACACCAGGCCCGCATTGTTAATCATAGACGAGGTGGGGAGGTTGTCGATAGACCAAAAACAAGGCGAGCACATCTTCAACGTCATAGACGCCCGGTATGAACGGGGCTCGACTATTCTTACAACGAATAGAGCCTTCCGCGACTGGAGCAAGGTCTTTGAGGATTCGGTGTGCGCCAAGGGTATTATCGACAGGCTCGTCCATCATTCGGATGTGATTAAGATCGAGGGAGAAAGCTATCGGATAAAAGACAGAAAAACCAAGGGACAGTCGCAAGTGTAAAGTTTTCTGGATATATGGGTGTTTCCCGGACATTTGTGTCGCGGGTATTTCGGCGCACGGGTGGGTTTAACAAGTGGGGAATCCGGACTGCCGAAAACCGGGGAATCTTAGACCGCCGCCTTCAAAGCACGCGAATACGTCTTTTGCCTACCCGCAGGCTGCGAGCGATGCTATTGACGCCCGCTCCCGTGATCAGCAGTTCAACGATTTTTCGGTCCATCAGTCTCCTCCTCGTTCGGCTCTTCATTGACACCCCCTGGTTACAGAATGGGAGTATCATAGCTTCAATCGGCTCGGCCGGGGATGAGTCCAATGACACAGCTTTTCAACTGGGTCCAGATTGGTGGGATTTGACCCCCCAAAACTGGAGCCGGATCGGTGGGATTGCACCACCCTGGGGGTGGGTTCAATTAGGTGGGATTTGCTACCCCAAAACTGGAGTCAAGTAGGTGGGACGGAACAGCATATGGCGATATTTAAAAAGCAGGGCGTTTACTGGATTGACTATTATGTCAGCGGTCGGCGCAAGAGGGAGCGCATAGGACGCAGCCATAAGCTGGCGCAGGAAGTGCTCGATAAGCGCAAAGGGGAGATCGCCGAGAGCCGCTTCTTCCCGGAACGCTCCAATAACAAAATGACATTCAGGAAGGCGGCGGGAATCTTTCTTGAACAGCACGGCAAAAATCTCAAATCCGGCTATGATATGGGTTACAGGCTGAAAAAGATAAACGAATTCATGGGAGATATGCGTCTCACTTCCATAACCCCCCTTAAAATCCAGGAATTAAGGAACAAGCTCAAGGAATCCGTAAGCGCGGCAAGGACCAACCGCTACCACGCGCTTGTAAAGACGGTTTTCAACAAGGCCAAGGAGTGGAGGCTGTTTTTCGGCGACAACCCCGCGTCCCTGACAAAGCTGGAAAAAGAGCCGCCCGGAAGGACGCGCTTCCTGGATATCGATGAACTCAAAAGGCTTCTGGCAGCCTGCGACCCAAGGATATACCCTGTCGTGGTCTGCGCCATCACCACGGGAATGCGCAGGGGCGAGATACTGAATCTCAGGTGGGACGACCTGAACCTGGCTGTCGGAATCATATACATCCGGGAGTCGAAATCAGGAAAACCAAGGGAAATCCCGATTATTAGGCAACTGCATAATGTTTTAGTAGAATTACCTGAAGAAGGCGAAAAAGTCTTCAACGTGCCCAGAAATACGCTTATAAAGTATTTTGACAAGGCTGTTGAAAGCGCGGGAATCAGGGATTTCCGTTTCCACGATTTGAGGCACGCATTCGCGTCCCATTTTGTCATGAAGACAGGAGATTTGCCCACTTTGCAGAAATTACTGGGGCATCACTCACCCGCAATGACCCAAAGATACGCGCATTTGGCAAGCGGACACATACGGTCAAAAATGGATATATTGGCTTCCGGATGGACACCTATATGGACACCAAGGCCTTTTTTGATTTCTTCTGAAGCTCAAAAAAGCCTTATAAAATAAGGAGAAAGCCCCCATAGCTTAATGGATAAAGCACCAGCCTTCTAAGCTGGTAATCCAGGTTCGATTCCTGGTGGGGGCACTTTATTAGGGGATAGGGGAAAGGGTAGAGGGTATAGGGGAGCACTGTTTTGACGAGCCGGAGGCTCTTGTTACAGTGCGATCAGAGTTCGAGAGTAGAGCAGGATAGAAAACTGGAGTTTAGAGTCGAGAGCTGAGAGTTTAGAGCGGGTGAGAAAGACTGAAAAACTGCTGATTTTGATGGCTAAAACATGGATACTGCTTGTGATTGTCGCAGCATTGACAGGATGTGCGCGCGTCAGTTTTGAGGAAGCTTCGCAGATGCAGAAACAGGGCTTGCTTCTGAATGCGGCAGAGGCTTATTCGCGTTTCGCGGACAGGAATCCTGCTGACCCTAAGGCTCCCGAGGCGCTTTTCAGGGCAGCTGAGATTTACGCCAAAGAGTTCCAGGTCTGCTCAAAAGCCGTTCCTTTGTACGAGCGTGTGGCCAGGAACTACGCGGATGCAAAGCCGTGGCACGGACTGGCAAAGCGCGGTTTTTTTTCCTGTCCGAATTATTTTCCGCTGCAGCCCGGGATGAAATGGGTTTACGGCGACGCCCAGACAGGAGGGCGCAATATGAAGCAGTCCGCATTGGCGAAACCGGGGCCGGGCGGCATTCCGGTTGTTGAGACTTCGATCTACGCCGGAAAAAAACTGGTCACCAGAATAACCAGAACTTATACACGGAAAGACTGGGAACTGACCGAGAAAGAGAAGGGCACAACCCATGCCGTACCCATATTAAAGTTTCCCGTATCAAAAGGCAGAACCTGGACAGCAAGGCGCGGTCCCGATACGCTTATCTTCACGGTGGAGAACGACAACGCCACGGTGAAGCTCAGGAAAGCCGGCCGCTTCACCGGCTGCATCAAGGTTCGCCGGCAGATAAAGGGCATGTCGGCCTGGATTTATGAATATTACGCGCCCGGTGTGGGCAGGGTGCTGACTTCGGTCGGCGGACCGGGCTTTGAGCACAGGAACACGGAGCTTATAAATTATGAGAAAGAAGGAAAGTGAGAAACTTCCGGGAATGAACACGGAGACCAGGAAAAGTCCCAGGCCGCTGGATTTCTCCTACTCGCGCATGACCATGTACGAGGAATGTCCGCTAAGGTTTAAATTCCGCTACGTTGACAGAATACCGGAAAAGCCAAAATACTACTTCGCATTCGGCCACAGCGTGCACAACGCCCTGGAATTCCTCTACAACGTAAAATCCCCCCCCTTCCCCTCCATGGATGAGATGCTTGCTTCATTCGAGAGGGACTGGAACAGCGCCTCATGGGACAAAAAAGGATATCTGAGCGCTGAAAAGGCGGAGGCTGATTTCATCGAAGGACGCAGGATGCTCACGGCATATTACAGGAAACATCACGCCTCGATGCAGGTGCCTTTGGCGGTGGAGTATAAGACCAGCCTTAAAATAGACGGCCTTTCGGTCATGAGCGTAGTGGACCGCATAGACTATGCGGGTGACGGGAGCATAGTGATATCGGACTATAAGACGGGCAAAAACGTGAAACGAGATCCGGACCAGCTGCATATGTACCAGAAAATCTGCGAAACCGACCCCGGCATCAAAGAACTGGTCAAAGCAAGATTCGGCGCGGCGGAAAGTGAGGATATAAGAGTCGGCAAGCTCGTATTCTGCCACGTGCCCACGCTGAAGGAAAGTTTTTTTGAAAGAAGTCCGGCCGTTGAGTTGGGAAAATTCTGGGAGAGGGTGCTGGGCGTTGCCGGCAGCATAACGGCAGGCAGATTCGACCCCACGCCGGGCGAGCGCCAGTGCAAGTTCTGCGACTACAAGAAATTCTGTCCTATTTTTGCGGAGGGCGCCGTGCCGCCCGCCGCGCATCCAAAGCGAGTTGAGGAGGAGGAGCCTGTCAGCGGGGAGGAAGCCCTTGGCGCGCTGGCCGACCGCTACGGAGACCTGAGAGAAGAGCTTCACAGC
>JBDRGJ010000265.1:0-4257 GCA_043817835.1 bacterium | reverse complement strand
CCATGGCTTTTTTGCTTCTGACTGAAAACAGAATGAACAATTCCTCATGTTCCGCCTGCGGCAGTCTGCTAAGCGCTATTATCCAAAGTGATACAATTTCGCAGGAAATTGGATTCAATCCTGCTACAGTACTTCTGCCGTCTGATTCCGGTCCCCAACTCGCGTATCGGACTCGGCATAATGCGGTCTTATCAAATCATCATCGCGCCAAAGATGCGCTGAAGGATTATGTGGATTTTTTTACGGCCGAAAATGCGGAAAAAGCTTACATCGTCGTCAAAAAACGAAACGTGGCAGCCGTGATGTTCTGTCCTTCATGCAGATTTCTGCCTTCGGGAAAAAAGGCCATTTTTGCAGATAAGATGGCAGAAGGAAAAATTCCGGCCTGGCTTAAACCGGTAACCGGCTATCCCGGAGAAAAAGAGGGTCTTTTGTTCTTTAAAATCCGCCCTGTTGTCAGTTCTTCTTCACTGGAGGAACAACTTTAAGGGGGGAACCCATGGCTTTTTTAAAATCTTCCGGATGTGAGACTGACCCCGGCTCCCCGATTCCAGGCCGCGGCACTTAAAAAAACGGGTTTATCAGCCGGGGAAGCGTTGCAGTCTCTTGCCGAAGCTTTACAGAATGAAAATACTTTTGTGTGGTCCAAAGCTGCCGCGATTGAAAGGATAAAAACACCTGATACAAAATTTGATTCCGATATAGACCAGGACTGATAAAAATTCCAAATCTTCCTCCAATAACCGAAATGAACAGCGAAGAGGCGATAAAACGGCAGCTCCGCGTGTGGAACAGGCGCAGGACTCTGGCCTTTTGCGCGGACGGGTTTCTGCGCCTGCTTTCGCTCGCCGTCGTTCTGGCCGCAATCCTTATATTTGCCGGCCCGGCACTGGGTTTTTCACGGACCGGCAGGGAAATTCTGTTCATCTCGGCTTGCGGCGTTTTTTTGCGGCAGGCGGCCAGCCGGCTTATCCTTCCCCTCTTGAGATTCCGCACGGAGGAACTAATCCGCGAAGTGTCGGCATTGCTTCCCTCGCTCTCAAAACATCTCGCTCCGGCCTGGGATTTTATGAGGGACGGCGTTCCTGAAAATGTTTCCGGAGTTTTCGCCCGGGAACACATAAGACAGACAGCCGCTCTGGTAAAAAAGGAAGATGGAATAAATATCTATCCTTTTAAAATCGCGGAGAGCGCCAAAAGGCGGATTCTCGCCGGCTTTTTTGTCGGATTGGCCGTCGCGGGCTTGTCATGGAACGAAGGGCATAACGTGAAAAGGGCGCTCTGGCCTTTCAGCGAGCTTCCGCTTGAGACCTATCTCAGAATAAGCCCCGGCAACAAAGAAGTCCCGTGGGGCAAAACAGTTTCCATAGAATCAGGCTGGATTTCACACAACAAAGGAAAGCCGGTGCTGATGATCAGAAGCGTTTCCCGATCGGGGGAGACCGGTTCATGGAGAAGAGCCGGATGGACGCGGGTCTCTGACGGGATATTTGCCTATTCTGCGGCAGAACTTTCGGAAATTCTGGAATACAGGCTGGTTTTTGAAGGCCTGGAGAGTTCCCGCTACAGGCTCATCCCCCGCGAGTATCCGGACTTCAACCAGGTCCACTTAAAAATAACTTTCCCTTCTTATACGGGGAAGCCTTCCGTGACGGAGGATTATCTTCCGGGAGAACTGCAGGTTCCTGCGGGGAGCATGTTGGAGATAAGCGGTGTGCCTGAACGGAAACTTGTTTCGGCTGTCCTTTTCCTGCGCGAGGGTCTGTTTTTGGCCAGGAAGATGGATTTCACGGAACAAAAGAACAGGCGTTACAGTGTTTCCTTCCGGGCGGAAAAGGACCTGGGATATTCCATATCGCTTGTCTCGGAAGACGGCTGGAAGGACCCTTCACCGCCCGTCAGATATGTAAGGATTCAGCCGGACGCCCCTCCTGCGGCGGAACTTCTTTCTCCGACTTTTGAAACCGAAGCCTCACCGGGTGAGGAAATTAAAGTGGTTTATGACGCCGAAGATGATTTCGGCCTGGCGGCGGTCGAACTGGTCAGGGTGGTAAAAAAACAGGAAAATTCCGCAGAGGGGCTTAAGAGCACATACGCGCTGAGAAGGTCCGGAGTTCCGGGACCTGGCCGCGTTATGGGCGATACGCTTCTGCGGCTGGAGGATTGTCCGGACGGCTCTGATGTCGTTTTTTATGTCAGAGCCTGCGATCATGCCGCTGCCTGCACCGACTCGGAGCATGGAAGAGTCAAAATAACCGATTTTCGTAAAATACATCATTCGCTGGAAAAGAAAATATCGGAAACAGCGGAAGCGGCATCAGCTCTGGCTGCCAGGGAAGAAAAAATCATTTCCAGGATGGTTTCCTCTACGGCAACGGTTCCGGCCGGTGAGCTTTCTGCTCTTGAAAAAGACTGGGCGCGGCTGGCCGCGCTGGCTGAGGCAATTCCGGCCGAGGCTGATGCCGATCCCTATCTCAACCCTGGCTTAAGGGAGGAATATAAGGCCGTGGCGGAGAATCTTTCTTACCTGCACGGCAGGGAAGTGCCGCGGGCTATGCAGGCAGCCCGTTCCGGAAAGAACAATGAAGCGGCAAAAAGGCATGCCACCCTCAGGAAGGAACTTGAGAAGGCTTCGTCATTTTTTAAGAAAGGCGCGGCTTTTCAAACGATGCGGGACATGGAAGCCTCCGCGGCGAGGGCCGAAAATACCGGGGAGCTCATGGAAGAGTTTTTGATGGAAATGACTGAAATGCAGGGGGAGCCTTCTGCCGGCTGGAGGGAAATGGGAAGGATGGTTGAAAAAATAAAGGAAGAGTTGAGTTCTCTTTTTTCCGCCATACAGGCGATTTCCCGGATGAAGCAGCAGACCGGGGCTGAACAGGGAAACAGGATATATCAGGTGCCGGTCGGAACGGCCATGGGTCTTGCCGACATGCTTGCCAAAGCTCTGGCCGAGAAAAATCTGGAAAGGGCAAAGGCCCTGGCCAAAGCCCTGCTTGAGCAACTGGGCAAAGCCAGACAGGCCCTGCACGAGGCCGCTGAAAGCCAGGGCGGCGGCGGGTTCGGCGCCGGCGGAGAAGCCGTTTCCGCTGATATGGAGCGTCTGCAGGCCCGCTGGCAGGAATTGTCTGCCGACGAGGCCGAGGCTCTGGTCTCCACGCGCAAAACAGAAGATTCTCTTTTAAAAAAGATGCGGACCAGGCAGGAAGAAATTCTTGCGGAACTGATTAAAAAGCAGGCTGTGCTTAACGAAAAAGCCAGAGGATTGGGGAATAATTTTCCGGCGGCGACCATGGGAAGGATGCGCCTTGTCCTGGCAGAATTTAAGGCGGGAAAAATAGAAAAGTCCCCGGCTGAACTGAGCGCGGCTATCGCGGAGATGGGAGAAATCATAGCCGGCACTTCCACGCTCAGGGCGCAGGTGGACCCGATCAAAAAAGGAGAGGAAGAAGTATCGGCCCTGCTGGACAGGCTTTTTTCTGCGGGGAAAATTCCCGACAGGGAGGATATTGCCGCAATGGCCGAATCCCTGGCTGTGCAGAGAAAAACGACTGCCAAGGCTTCGGACCTGGCTTTAGACCTGAAGAAGCTTGAAGAAAAATCCGTGGCCGTAAGGCCCGAAGTGCGGGAGAGCCTGGGCAATGCCGTTGCCGAGATGAAACTGGCGGAAGGTTCTCTGGGGTCTGGTGATGCTTCCGGAGCGGCCATTCATCAGACCAGGGCGCTGGAAGAGCTGGACAGGGGGGCAAAAGGACTGGAAGAATCCCTGCAGAGGCAGCAGAGACTGGAAATCGGAATGGGGCAGACTCCTTCCCCGGGGATAGTCAAAAGGGGCCGGGGAGGAAGGACAGGGAGCGATATCTCACCGGTGAAACTGCCTTCCGCCGATGACTACCGCCCCCCGGTTGAAATCAGAAAGAAGGTGCTGGAATCGCTTCAGGAAAAATTCCCCGAATCCCAGGAACCGGTCATCAACAGCTATCTGAAGAGAATAACAGAATAAAGGCGGTTATAAGCTGACATGCGGACAGGGTTGATATGGGATTATATTGAAGTCCAACGTATGGAACCCCACGGGCATCCTTCTACGCTATCCGACTACGTCTAGACTGCGGCGGACAAGAAGCTACGAAGGACAAGTGCCCGTGCTTGCACGCCGAAGTGCGTTACTGCACGAAGGCGTGGTACCCAACAATACCCTCCGACGCCATAGGCTTTGGCCGACGGCGTCCACGTGCATGCACGTGGTCTTCCCTG
>JBDRGJ010000264.1:0-6018 GCA_043817835.1 bacterium | reverse complement strand
GTTTGTCCGCCCGTACGCGCACCTGGAAAAGGTCATCGCCTTCTTTGAACTTGGTTATATCCTCCTCTCCTCCGACCATTGTGCGCAGGGAGGTGGCAATGTCCTCGATTTTCACTCCAAGGTCATGGGCCCGGTCGCGCTCTATCTCCACGCGGTATTCCGGCTTTGCATAGGAAAAACTGTTATCCACATCCACAACGCCCTTCAAAGTCCGGAGGTGGCCGGCTATCTTACCGGCATATGCCTGCAGTTTATCCAGTTCAGGCCCGGTCACCACATACTGAAGCTCTTTATCACCTCCGCCCATGCCGCCGGATGGGGAGACCGACGTTCGCAGTCCTGTATATTTCGCCATCATTTCACGGGAGGCGGCCATTATTTTCTTCATGGAAGGGCGTTGCGACTGGTCTACAAGTTCAACGAGAACATAGCCCTCGTTGGAAGCATTTGCGCCGAAATGGCCGCCCGTGCCGGTTCCTATGGATGACAGCGTGGTTGTGACGTAAGGTATGGACCTGGTTTCCTTTTCTATCTGGAAAAAGAGCTGTTTCATAACTTCCAGGCTGGTGCCTTCCGGCGCTTTTATGTTTACCTGATATTTGCCGGTGTCGTCCTGGGGAAGAAAATCCTTGCCGATGAACATGGTCAGTGGAAACATCGACAGCATGACTCCGGCAGAACAGATTACCATAAGCTTTCTGTGCGCCAGCGCCCATCTGAGCGCTGTAAGGTAACGCTTCGCGAGGTAGTCGTTTATATCGTCAGTAAATTTCTGGAGACGGGTTTTCTCGCTGCTCTTGACCTTGAGAAAGAGCGAGCACATCATCGGGGTCAGAGTAAGTGCCACGAAGGTGCTTATGCCCACGGCGAAGGCTATGGTCAGGCCGTAGCTTCTGATAAACCGGCCGACTATGCCTCCCATATAGGCGAGCGGCACGAATATGACGATCAGCGACAGGGACATCGCCAGGACGGCGAAGGATATTTCAGCCGAGCCTTCCAGCGCAGCCTTAACCGGTGAAATCTTGCGCTCCTCCATATGGCGGTAGATATTTTCAAGCATGACTATGGCGTCGTCTATGACTATGCCCACGGCGATGGTAAGACCCAGAAGCGTCATATTGTTGAGCGTGAAGCCGGCATAATCCATGTAAATAAAGGTGGCGATAAGCGAGGTCGGAATGGCCAGGGCGGATATTATCATGGAGCGGAAATCTCCGATGAAAAGCAGGACCATCAGTGAGGATAAGACGGCGCCCAGGATGAGGTGCTCCCTGACCGTATTTACCGAGTTCTTGATAAATTCAGACTGATCTCCCACTATGCGGGTCTCTATGCCGGGGGGGATGAGGGATTCAATCTGCCGGACCCGTTTCTTGATGTTTTTTACGACTTCAACTGTATTGGCGCCGGACTGTTTTTTTACCACCAGGGTGACGGATGGCTTGCCGTTGAGATATGACGCCGATTTCATGTGCTCGCCTGTGTCCTCTACACGGCCTATATCGGAAATGCGGATAGGGGTGCCGTTTACGCTGGTGATGACTATTGAATTGAAATCCTTTACATCCTTTATGCGTCCGAGAGTCCGCAGGATGAATTCCTTCTCGGGTTGCTCAACCTTGCCTCCCGGTATCTCTATATTCTGCTGGATTATCGCGTCCTTGAGCTGTTTTGTGGAAATGTTGAGAGAGTTCATTTTGAGCGGGTTTATGACAATGTGTATTTCCCTTTCCCGTCCTCCCACAACGTCAACAGAGCCGACCCCGTCTACGATTTCTATGTTTTCCTTGATTTTTTTCCTGGCGAAGCGGGTCAGCTCTATAAGGTCTCTGTCGCCTGAGACTACCACGTTGACTACCGGTATCGCACCCACGTCGAATTTGCCTATGACCGGAGGGTCGGTTCCCTGCGGAAGCTGGTTCATGACCGAGTTTACCTTGTCGCGCGCGTCCTGGGCGGCCACGTCCCCGTCTTTTTCCAGCACAAACTTTATCAATACGACAGAGAGGCCCTCATAGCTGGTCGATGTCAGGTCCTCGATGCCGGAGATGGTGTTTACCGCCTCTTCTATGGGCTTGGTGACGGAAGACTCTATCTCCTCGGGTCCGGCTCCGCGCAGCGTGGTCTGCACCATGACAAACGGGAATTCGACGTTCGGAAAAAGGTCCACGCCCAGGCGCAGATAGGAAAACACGCCGAGCACCACCAGCGCCAGCATCATCATGCCGGCGAAAATCGGTTTTTTTATGGAGACTTCTGTTATCTTCACAGTCTTTTCCTTGAAAAGACAGGTGATACGGTGATATGGTGATAGGGTGATAAGGGAAAATAAATATCTTTAATTGTAGGCATACCTGTCACCATATAAACTTATCACCATATCACCGCTGTCGCTCATTCGGTAACTTTTATCTTGCTTCCGTCTTTGAGGCCGTAAAGGCCGAATGTTATCACATCTTCTCCCGGTTTAATGCCGCTTCTGACCTGCACATAATCGGAGTTGCCTATGCCGGTTTTTATGTCGAGCCTGACGGCGATGCCGTTCGACGGGACGAATATATAGGCATTATCTTTCTCATCGCGCTGCACGGCTGCGGCAGGCACGGCCACTGCGCCGGCTTTGGTGGATCCGGCAATCAGCCTGACTTCGGCGAACATGCCTGATCTGAGAAGGCCCGCAGCGTTGTCCACAAGGATTTCTATTGCGGCATTCCTGGTTCTGGTGTCGATTACGGGGCTGATACGGTAAACTTTGCCGCTGAAAATTTTTTCCGGAAAAGCGGCTACTTTTATGCGGGAGGGCTGGTTCATGAAGACTTTCGACACATAACGCTCCGGGACGTCAACCGCCACCCTTACCTGCTCCTGATTGACCACCAGGGCTATGGGGGTCTGCGGCGTAACATTAGCGCCTGTGTCCTGGTATATGCGCCCCACGATGCCGTTGAGGGTGGACGGAACCGGAGCCGGCTCGTAGACCGCGCCCACTTCATCGCGCGCTATCAGCGCAACGGTCTGGTCCTTTTTCACCGAAGTCCCTTCAGTCAGGAGGTTTTTCAAAAGCTTGCCGGAAATCCTGGGATAAAGCGTGGCTTCGTCCATGGCTTTAACCGAGCCGACGAGGATGAGATAGTCTTCAATATTTCTCAGTCCGGCTTTTTCGGTTTTGACCAGGAAACGGTCTTTTTCAAGACTGTTGAAGATTTGCAAATCCTTGTTTTTGCAGCCGGCAGCAATAATAACTGCAGCCGTTACTGCAGAGATGAAGCATGTATATGCCGTTATTTTCTTTAAGTCGTGCATAATTATCATTCCCCTGAGGAGCCCAGAGTCCATTTAAGTTCGACATCGGCGGAGCATGTGTCATGAAGGGCCTGTATGTACAAAGTCTGCGATTTGTTCAATGCCAGAGAAGCGTCATTGATCTCCAGCTGGCTTGCCAGGCCGTTCTTGAACCTTATCTCGGTGGCAGCCAGCGCTTTCCGGGCGGTTTCCACTGCAGTGGTCTGGGATTTAAGCCTTTCCGACGCTTCTTTCATTGCCAGCCATGCTTTCTTGACTTCTATTTTTATTTTTCTTTCCAGGTCTTTAAGATTTATTTCCGCTATTTCAGCCTGTATGCGGGCCTGTTTTATGCGCGAGACAGTAGAGCCTCCGGAAAAAAGAGGCAGGGAAAGCTTTAAGCCGGTTGTAAGGCTCCAACTCTGGAAATTAGCGTCCGGAAAACCCGAATCGCTCTGGCCCTGGAACTGCCTGGAAGCGAAGGCGCTCAGCACCGGATAATGTCCGGCTTTTTCAATGGAGATTATTTCCGTGTAAAGGTCCCGCTGGTATTTCATGTTTCTGTATTCCGACCTTCTCAGAAACGCCATTTTGTAAAATTCGCTGATATCTCCTTCGATATTGCCGCTGACAGAAAAAACATCGGTGAGAGAGATTTCCATATCCGGGTCCAGCCCTATGAGGTTTTTAAATTCTATCAGACCTTCCTCATAAAGATTCCGGGCCTGGGTCACGGCGGGCTCTGTGTTTGAGACTTCCACAGTCTGTCTTAAAACGGCCAGATCGCTTGCAAGCCCCTGTTTGTATCGGGCTTTTATGGTGTCAAGATGCTGGCGGGTCAAATCGAGGGATTCTTCCTGTATGCCGGCTATCGCGCTTGAAAGAAGGACCGAATAATATACCTGTTTTACCGCTTTTCTCACGCTGCTTTGGGCCGTTTTGAGCTGTTCTTCGCTGGCGTCGGAATAGATGCGCGCCATCCTTATGCCTGTGCTGACCTTGCCGCCCGCCCAGAGAACCTGGCTGAGATCAAGTGAGCCGGTATAGGAATTATTCAGACCGATTACGACTTTCCTGTCCCCGAAGAAGAACGCGGGCTTTTCTATGTTGCGGGCATACTGCGCGCTTGCGCTTAACTGGGGATATACGCCGCCGTAGTATTCCCGTATTTTTTCTCTGTACATCCTGCGCATTTCCTGGGCCGCGGCGACGGTTGTGTTGTTTTTGAGGGCGGTTTCGACGGCGCCGTCGATATCCAGTTCCAGCCGGGCTGCCGACGCTTCGTGGCAAATAAAAACGATTGCCGACAGCGCCGCAGCCCGAATTTTTATTTTTTTAAACCTTTGCATATTATTTTTGTCAATCTGGCCGGGAGGCCTTTGTCCAACCTGGAAATCCTGCCTTCCTTGGCCTCTCTTATCAGGTGAAGCATTACGCCGTCCACAAGCCGCAGGATGTCATCCACGGCATGCGGTGAAATGCCGTCTTTTTCCGATGATTCTTTCAGTATCTTCCTGAGAACGCGCTGGTTTTCTTCCTTCATCTCCATGGCCAGTTGTTTAAGGAAACCCTTGGAGGGGGATGCGAGCATTCTGAGCGCGCATTTGGGCGCATCCGGGAATTTTCTGAAAAAGTCCAGGTGGCTTAAAAAAAGCGAAGATATCTTTTCTTCAACGGAGGCATCGGCGGAGAATGACCGGTGTATTATTTCCCTGAGGTCTCTGGTGCCTTCCGTGAAAGCCGCGCGGATGAGTTCTTCCTTGTTTTTGAAGTAGTAATAAAGCACGGGTTTGGTGAATCCGAGCTTCTGGGAAAGTTCGCGCATGGAAACGGCGTCAGGGCCTTTTTCCGATATAAGCCTGAGCGTGGTCTCAATAATCCTGGCGCGCGTCCCGTCGCCCTTATGAGGGTTTTTATGCTTCTGTTTCTTCATTAAACTTACCTACCGGTAAGTATAACAGAATGCCGGATTTTTTGTCAAATTCC
The DNA here is from genome assembly GCA_043817835.1 of bacterium. GTDB lineage: Bacteria > Elusimicrobiota > Elusimicrobia > Elusimicrobiales > CAZFMJ01 > JBDRGJ01. The sequence goes on along the minus strand of JBDRGJ010000264.1, from coordinate 747 downwards.
CTAAAGTCCCAGGCCGGCATGGGACCAAAAACCAAAAGGATTGTGGGCCTTACAGCCCATGTGAAAATTCGCGTCCCGTGGTATTATGGATAATGCCGCAGGATATTGCGGCGAACAACATTCAGGAGGATTCGCAAACCATGAAAAAAGGCATAGTGATATTAACGACTGTGGCGGTTTCATCGCTTGTGGCGGCAAAAGTGCATGCAGGCGGTCTGGAAGCGATGAAAATCGACAGCGGAAAAAAATTCGGCGAGTTTTCTTCAGTCAGCGGGAAGGGAAGCGTCATCGTTCCTGTTTCTGCGGAAAGGGCGATGCAAATGTCTGAGGCGGAAGTGGCTGCAGCAACAGCCGATAAGCAGGCTTTAAGCCTTACTTCAAAAGTTCCTTTGCTGAAACGACAGGGCTATAATCATGGATACAACCATGGTCATAACAATGGTCATAACAATGGACATAACCATGGATACAATTATGGCCATGGTCAAGGACATTATTCCTGGGGATATGGCTGGGCGGGGCAACCGAGAGGGACATTCCTGGGTGGATGCGGCGCATTATTCGTCTTGGGGGCGGCTGTTGCAATGACCGGTGCTGCTCCGGTTGGAGCCGCACTGATAGGTTTAGCTGCTGTTTGTGCTTTGGTTGGTGCGCTTATTCGAAAATAGTGAGTTGAATTAATAAAGTTCCTGCTAAAGGCTTATCAGACTGTAAACTCCGCCGGCATATACCGGCGGAGTTTTTTTG
>JBDRGJ010000263.1:0-7854 GCA_043817835.1 bacterium | reverse complement strand
ATCCTGTCCCATGAACACATACAGCTTGTCTGCTCCTTCCCGTGCCTTCAGGCGGCGGTTTATTTCGTTTTTTTTATCCGTTAATATCAGGGGAATGAAGGTGATTTTTTCCATTCTTACACCAAGCATCAGCCGGAGCATGGCCTCGCGCTCAGAAGCCGAGGCTTTATAGTTTTTTTGTCCGCCGAGGTTTAGCAGCAGATATAATTTTCTCAGATTATACTTATCAATGGCAGTTTCTATTATTTCCTTATGCGCTAAAGTGGGCGGGTCAAATGATCCGCCGAATACACCCACATTGCCGGCAGGCACCAGAGCGCGGACAGGCGCAGTAACTGCAGGAAATAAAAACAGAAAAATCAGCGAAATTGCTTTTGCGGATGCCGGGATTTTCTTGCTCATGAGAGAAAGATAACAATTTTTTGTCCAGCCAGCAATGCAATGGATTTTTAAAAGTTCAGGGCGATTTTTAATGTTTCATCCGGTGTTTATTTCCAAAATCGGTTCAGCCAAAATTTTTGTACTAAAATTTTTGTTACTTATGCGCATCTCAGTAAGATATAATTCAGCATGCTTTGAAAGTAAGGAGAGATAATGCATAAAAACCAGCCCAAGGGACTTTTTCTGCTTTTTTTTGTTGAAATGTGGGAGCGATTTTCCTACTACGGCATGCGCGCCCTGCTCATGCTTTACATGATAAAGCATCTGCAGTTCTCAACCGAGAAAGCCGGTCAGCATTACGGCTGGTACACCGGGATGGTCTACTTCACTCCGCTTATCGGCGGCTATCTGGCCGACAGATATCTGGGACAGAGAAAATGCATACTCATAGGCGGGATATTGATGGCCCTCGGTCAGTTCGCCATGGCGGTCCCTTCGCTGCCTTTTTTTTATTCGGCGCTTACACTGCTTATTATAGGCAACGGTTTCTTCAAACCGAACATATCCACCGTTGTCGGGTCTCTTTATGAGCAGAATGATCCCAGACGGGACGCCGGTTTCACGATATTTTACATGGGCATAAACCTGGGGGCGTTTTTAGCGCCGCTGGTCTGCAGCACCCTTGGAGAAAAAGTAGGCTGGCATTACGGTTTCGGGGCCGCCGGCGTGGGCATGCTCATGGGGATGGGCATGTATCTATGGGGCCAGAAGGCTTTCCTGGGAGACAAATGCATGCAGCCCGCCTTCATCCGCCACGGCCATATAGAAGACAAGCCGCTTACCCATGCCGAGAAGCAGAGGATAGCCGTTATCTTCATAATGGCGTTTTTTTGCGTGTTCTTCTGGTCGGCTTTTGAACAGGCCGGCAGTTCGATGACTCTTTTTGCAGACAGAGAAACGAACCGCATGATACCTTTCAGTAACATTAAAATACCTGTCGGCTATTTCCAGTCCATAAATCCGCTCCTTATTTTTATCCTGGCTCCGTTTTTCTCAAAGATGTGGGTAAAACTGGGAGAAACCGGCAGGGAACCGGCCACGCCGATAAAATTCGTCATAGCAATGGGACTGCTCGCCGCAGGTTTTGTGGTCATGATAATCGCCGCCGCGCTTTACGAGCAGTCAGGGCCGGTGAGCATGTTGTGGCTCATAGGAGCTTATTTTTTTCATACGATGGGAGAACTGTGCCTTTCTCCGGTCGGGCTTTCCATGGTCACCAAGCTTTCTCCGGCCAAGTTCGTGTCAATAATGATGGGAGTATGGCTGATGTCAAGCTTTGCGGCCAATTTCGTGGGAGGATTTTTTGCCGGCAATTATGATGCCATGAACCATACCTTGTTTTATATAATTCCCACCGGAACGGCGGTGGGCGCCGGCCTTTTGCTTTTAATAATCAGTCCGAAACTCAAAAAATGGATGCATGGGATTAATTGACAGAGGGTAGAGGGGATAGGGTGGAGGGTAGAACAATAAGGTGGAGCGAGGAGAATCGTCATGAAAAACAGCATACTTGCAAAAATAAGAAGCTATGAAGATTATGCCGTAGAGCTGCAGCGCGGACTTATTGCCATCCCGGCTCTTTCTCCGAAGAGCGGAGGCAACGGGGAATATGACAAGGCCGCCTGGCTGGAAGGCGAGCTTAAAAAACTTCCATTCGACGGAGTGGAGTGGATAAATGCCCCGCAGAAAGAGGCAAAAAACGGCATCCGTCCGAACATCGTGGCCAGGTACAGAGGCAGAAAATCGAATAAGACTCTCTGGATAATGTCGCACCTGGATGTGGTCCCTCCGGGTGAACGCTCCCTGTGGAACTCCGACCCTTACGTCATGAAAGTCGAGGGACGCAAGCTCATAGGCCGCGGAGCAGAGGACAATCATCAGGCGGTGACCGCTTCCATGCTGACGGTAAAAGCCATGATGGAGTGCGGTTACAGGCCGGATTTCGACATCGCCCTGCTTTTCTGCGCCGACGAGGAAAGCGGAAGCGGCTACGGCGCGGACTACGTGATGGAGAAAAGGCCGGACATTTTCGGGAAAGACGACATGTTCCTGGTTCCCGACGGAGGCAACCCGGAAGGCACACTGGTGGAAATAGCCGAAAAGTCCATACTCTGGCTTAAATTCCGGACCGAGGGAAAACAGTGCCACGCTTCCATGCCCCACCTGGGAGTCAACAGCTTCAGGGCGGCCAGCGACCTGGTGGTCAGGCTGAAATCTCTTTACGCCAGATATCCCGCCCAGAACCCGCTCTACCAGCCGGCCATGAGCACTTTCGAGCCCACCAGGAAGGAGCCGAACATTCCCAACATCAATACAATCCCCGGCGACGACGTCTTTTACTTCGACTCCAGAGTCCTTCCGGATTATAAACTGGCAGACGTGAAGGCGGAGATGCGCCGCCTGGCGGATGAAGTAGAAAAGGAATACAGGGTAAGGATTTCCTTCACGCCGGCGCAGGAGGCCGAGGCCGCCCCGCCCACCCCTGCCGACGCTCCGGTGGTGAAGGCGCTCATGGAAGCTGTCAAGGAGATTTACAGAATCGAACCGGAGCCCCGGGGCATAGGCGGAGGCACGGTAGCCGCTTTTTTCAGACGGGCCGGCTTAGCCGCCGTCGTTTACTCCAAGATAGACGAAACCGCCCACCAGCCCAACGAATACTGCATCCTGGACAATCTTATGGGTGATTCCGGCGTTTTTGCACTGACCGTTCTCGGGCTGTCCGACGGCAAATGACCGTTCTCCCGGCACAGAAACGCCTGCGGACAATAATGTCAAAAAAATACTTGACAGGGGGTTTAATTCAGGCTATATTAAAGACAACAGGGCTGCCTCCCTCACCCTACCCCCCCAAAAGGCAGCCCTGCTTCTTTTCTGAGGGACTCACTGCCGCTTCTCCCATTATTATAAAATTGGTAACTACTCAGATTGTTTAGGCTGTAGGCTGTTAGCCTGTGTTTCTGCTTCTTACCTACAGTCTATCCATCTGAGCAGTTACTGAAATTGTCCACATTGAACGGAGCATTTTATGCCGGAAAAAAACGAGATGGAACTTGCGGAGAAACTCAAAAAAGGAAAAGAGACGCTCCTCGCACAGATCAGGCATGTTATAGTCGGCCAGGATGAGGTCATAGAACAGGTGCTCATAACGCTTTTTTCCAGGGGGCATGCCCTGCTGGTGGGAGTGCCGGGCCTTGCAAAAACCCTGCTGGTCTCCAGTCTTGCGGAAATTCTGGACCTGCAATTCAACCGTATACAGTTCACTCCCGATCTGATGCCGTCGGACATAACCGGATATGAGATACTGCAGGAAGACCCCGCTACCCGTAAAAGGGAGCTGCGCTTCGTGCAGGGCCCTGTTTTCGCAAGCATGATTCTGGCCGATGAGATAAACAGGACTCCTCCCAGGACCCAGTCCGCACTTCTCCAGGCCATGCAGGAATACAAAGTGACAGTGGCAGGCATGACCAGGCAGCTTCCGCTGCCGTTTTTCGTAATAGCCACACAGAATCCCATAGAACACGAAGGGACCTATTCCCTGCCGGAAGCGCAGCTGGACCGTTTCTTTCTTCAGATAAACGTGAACTATCCGTCGGAAGCGGAAGAAAAACAGATAGTAGCCGGGACAACCGGCAGTTCCGTCCCCGCTCTCAAAAAAGTCATGAACGCCGAAGATGTGCTGGAACTGCAGAAAGTGGTCAGGAGAGTGCCGGTTCCCGCGTCGGTGCTGGACCGGGCAGTGAAAATCGCGCGAATGACCCGTCCGGGCGGCAATTCGCCTGATTTCATCGGCGACTTGGTCGCATGGGGAGCAGGCCCGCGGGCCTCCCAGGCCCTGGTTATGGGAGCGAAGGCCAGGTGCCTGCTGGACGGCCGCTTTGCCGTATCCATGGAAGATCTGCACGCGGTGGCCGCGCCAATACTGCGCCACAGGATAGTGCCCAGCTTCAAGGCCGAGGCCGAAGGAATAAGCGCCGACGTCATTACCGCGCGCCTGCTGAAAACAGTCCTCTGACTGGATTCCCGCCGGAGTTAAAATGGATATCCGAATGCAGCAGGGCGGCGGGACAGGCAGCCGCCGGTTTCGCCCGCATCGTTCTGTCGTTGTTTTTCCTGTGAGCACTGCGCAATCGGTGAGAATACAAAAGTGAGAAGGTGAGAAAGTCAAAAAGGTCGGAAATAACCGGTTACGCTTCCTTCCCCGCCTCATGTGGACAGGTTGTTTACCGGTTACCAAAAAAATTCAATCTTCTGTAGACTGTACCCGTAAACCGTAAACGCAATCGTTTGCACATGCAATGAAATACCTTGACCCTGTCACGCTGGCCCGCATAAGGAGCCTGCGCCACCGAGAACTGTCCGCCTCTTCGGAAGGAGCCTTAACAGGATTTCACAGAAGCGTAGCCCGCAGAGGCTTCAGCCAGGAATTCGCCCAGCATAAGCCGTATTCCGAGGGCGACGACATAAGGTTCATGGACTGGAAAGTCTACGCCCGTAAAGACCGCTTCTATGTGAAGGAATTTCACGAGGAAAAAAGCATACGCCTTCATCTTCTGATGGATGCTTCATCCTCCATGTCTTTCGCCGGACCCGGGAAGGCGTCTGTCGGCAAGTGGGACTATGCATGCCGTCTGGCAATGTCAATAGCCTGCCTGTCCGTCATGAAGGGCGACCAGTGCGGGCTGATGGCGTTTTCGGACAGGAACCTGGCGGAGATCCCGGTGCGCGGCGGGTTAAAACAACTGGAGCTTCTTGACGCAGCCCTGGCGGGGATGGAGCCTTCAGGACGGTCCTCTTTCGGCTCTGTTTTCAGACAGTTTCTGCCTTCGGCTCCAAAACGCTCGGCGGTGGCTCTTTTTTCGGATCTCATGGGGAATCCGCGGGAAGTGCTGGAAGCAGTGCGCTTTTTGAAGTCGGGAAAAAGAACCGTTTATGTTTTCCAGGTGCTTGACCCTTCGGAGAGAGACCTTCCCTGGGAAGGGGCTGTTTCTTTTCTGGATATGGAAACAGGGTCCAGGTGCGGCTGCCGCCCTGCTGCTATCAGGGACAGTTATGCAGAGGAGTTCTCCCGGTGGCTCAGGCTTTGCGAAAATGCATGCGGAACGGCAAAGATTTTTCATATGACCTGTTTCACGGATATGCCCTGGGACATCGTCATGGGAAGATTCCTGGCAGGCAGGACAGTGTGAGAAAGTGAGAAGGTGAGAATATCAGAAAGTGACAATTCAATGACGAATATCGGATTTGACTTGAAGTGTTTTAAACGTTTTTTACTTTCTTGCTTACTCACTCTCTCACTTTCTCACTTGCATTTAAGATGACTTTCATACATCCCGGCATACTATGGTTTCTTTCCGCAGTTTCCATACCGCTCATTCTCCATTTTATATTCCTGCGCCGTTCCAGAAAAATAAACTTCAGCAGCATATTTCTCCTGAGGCAGGTCTATCTTAAAAGCCTACCCCGCTCCCGTCTGGAGCAATGGCTTCTCCTTGCCCTGCGCTGTCTTGTCCTTCTGATGGTGATATCCGCCTTTTCAAGGCCCGTCCTGCGCTCCATGTCAATCGGCCGGCTGGTTCCCGCATCCGCGTCTTCCGGCAGTCTGCGGCTGGTTGTTCTCTGCGACGTTTCTTATTCGATGAAACGGCTTTCGCAGGGGGAGGAGGTTTATTCCCTTGCGCGTTCGGCCGGGAAATCCATCCTTAAAAATCTCAGGAGCGGCGACAAGGCCGCCCTGGCTTTTTTCTCGGACCGACCGGAAGGGGCGCCGCCGGAGTGGTCTTCGGATTTTGAAAGACTTGCGGGAGCGCTGGATTCTTCATCGGCGGGATTCGGGAAGACGGACTATATGCCGGCACTGGAGCAGGCATACCGTTTTCTTGGCACGGAAAAAGAAGGCAGAAAGGCGGTTGTTGTCCTTTCCGACGGCGCCCGTCACGGCTTCAGAAAAGGGAAGGACATCTCTTTGCTGCCGTTTTATGACAGCAGGGTTCTGCTGGCCGGACTTCATATGGAGACTCATCCCGACAATGCCTGGGTGGACAGCTTTTACGTTGCCGGAGCCGGGTTCTGGGACTTTTTCAGCGCAGGGCGTTCCGGTGAAATCAGGCTGGAGAGTGTTTTAAAGCTTTCCGGAGCGGATCGCTCCGGCTGGCCTGTTTCATTGGACGCCGGCTCTGCGGGCAGGTGGCATAGCAGGGCGGATTTAAGCGGGAGGGCACCAGCTTCGGTGTCGTGGACGATTCCGACTGCGGCTGATTCACTGGCGGGGAAAGTCGAACTCAGGCGGGACATCCTTCCGGTGGATGACAGCAGATTCTTTTCGGCGGACGTTTTAAGGAAGCCGAAGATTCTGTGCGCGTATGCCGACCCGGCTTTCATGGATGCCGGAAGGGAGGGATATTTCCTGGCGAAAATACTGGGGCCCGGCAGGCAGAACCGGCTGCCTTTTTCCTGCGATTTTGCCGAATGGAGCCGCCTGGAGGAAGCCGGGCTTGCCGGCTATTCTGCCGTGATCCTTTCCGGTTTTTCCAGAATAAGGCCAGGGATGGTTTCCCGCCTGGACTCATATGTCAGGGGCGGCGGAGGCCTCTGGATAGTACCGTCGCCGTCCCTGGAGCCCGGAGGGCTGGCTGAACTGAGGAATCTTCTGCCGGTACACCTGGGTGAGACGCTTCAGAGGAAGGCGTTTCTGGTTCCGGTTCTGCCCGCGCCTGAGGTGGCGGGTTTCAAATGGGAAGATTTCGAACTTTCCGGTCTGGAAGCGGCCAGGTTTTTCTCCTGCGAACCTGCAGCCGGCTCAACCGTTACGTGGCGCTTCTCTGTCGGCGGAAGGGAATGGCCGGCCATGTCAGGCAGAAAAACGGGAAGGGGAAGAGTGCTTTTCTGGGCTTCCACACTGGCTCCCGGCTGGACATCCCTGGCGCTGAAGCCGGTTTTTGCGGCCTGGCTGGCACAGTCTCTGGCCTGGGTCTGTGCGGTGCCCGCTTCCGAAAGAATAAACGGGGTTTTGGTGGACCAGCCTTTCGAAAAGAGATGGGAAAATCCCGCTTTCGCCCCTTCCAGGGTAAAGGTGTCGGCTCCGGACGGGAGCGTGTCTGTGGTGCAGGTCAGGGACGGTGCGTTCCGTTTTGACGGAACCGGACAGCCCGGGCTTTATCGATGGCAGGCCGCACCGCCCGACAGCGCCAGAGGCCGGGAGTACGGCAGGGCCGAAGACGGCGCTTCCTTAAACGCCGCCGGCACCCATGGAAGCACGCGGCACGCAGGACAGGGCGTTTTCGCGGTGAACATCGACCATTCCTCCGGGGAGAGCGATCTCACGGGGGAAAAGTTTCCCCCGTGGAAAAAGCTCGGCTTTTCCACCGTCAGCGAGGATTTTTCCCTGGCCGTGCACGGAGCGGAAATATGGCCGCT
>JBDRGJ010000262.1:0-3843 GCA_043817835.1 bacterium | reverse complement strand
CGGCCTTTTTCTCGTCTTCAGTGGGTTTCCTTACTTCGATTTTCATTTTTCCTCCCGGTAGTCAACAGTGATGATACGATGATAAGGTGATATGTTGATATGTCATAAAATAAAGAGCATGGAATCAGAATTCGACATTAGGGCGGATGAGAATCTGTAAATCAGAGCCTGATTTCCCGGATTTTTTCAGCGAGCCGGAATATTTTTTGCCCGAAGTCCAGACAAACCCCGCGCCCAGTGAAAAAGCGAACCGCCTGTTTTTAAGGGGAAATTTCTTGTCCACAATAAAATAATGCCTGAGCGGCTCAAAGTTTTTTTGGGCGATATCGAAAGTGTATTCGAAGCCGCTGTTGTTCAAAAAAGAGTTCCCGCTTTCCTTGAAATCAGTCCTGCTTCTTCTGAAACCCAGGAAAAGAGCATCGGCTATATCGCGGTTGTCGTGGTATTTAAACCCCACTCTGAAACTCCACTTCAGAGCCCGTTCCTGTATCAGCTGTTCTCCCTTAATTTTAAGTTCGGTCTGAAACCAATTGTCATGGACCATGACATTTTCTTTTATGTGGAAGTTGCCTGCGTCAATCAGAAGACCGCCGTATCCGTGCCTTTTTCCAAGATACGTCTTTTTTATTGACTCAAACTGCACTACGTTCCCCAGAAAAAGCGAGACGGCCCACGGTTCTTCAAATCCTGCCGTTACGGCTTGAACAAGGTTGAAGCTTTCGCCTGCGTGCATCCTGCTGTAAAAATCAGGGCTGTCTTTTTTTATGACAGTACCCAGACATGGCATGGGATTAACGCTCAATTCCAGAACCAGCGTCCTGGGCTTGTAAAATCTTTTCAAGAGTTCCGGGTATATCTCCCATTCCTCTTTTTCCCCCAGATTTTCAACGGGGCTGCTTGTAAGGGTCCTGTAATAGCCCATGCTGGTGTAATATGGGTCGATTTCAGGCTCAAACCAGGAGCGTTTTTCTTCTCCCTCCTCCTGCGCCATAGCTGAAAGGGGGAGTAGAATTGCCAATATCAACAGCAGCAGTTGCCGGTGCACCACAGAAACGGCGTTGATAAGGTGATATGTTGATACGGTGATAAGTAATTTTGTGTTCATATAAACGTATCACCATATCACCGTCTTCTGATTTTGCTGTTGCTTGTTTTGCTTGCGTCGCTTATGCTGCCGCTGTCTGTTACGGGCTCCAGGAAGGAGTGTAGCAGTTGCCCGGCATGTCGGCTATCAGGTGCGGTGCGCTTCCGTCGGCGTCCATGACATAGAGCTGTCTTTTTTTGCCGCCGCGCGTTGAGGTGAAGGCGATGAATCTGCCGTCCGGCGACCAGCTGGGGTCTTCATTGGAACCGGCATCCCGGGTTATCCGCCTTATCTGGTTTCCCGTGATATCCACCAGATATATGTCCAGGCGGTCGCGGGGATTTTCTCTTCCGGCGAACACAATCCATTCTCCGGACGGCGACCATGAGGGCGAATCGCACCAGTTCAGCCTGGTCAGGCGGCGGGTGCTTCCGCTTTCCATATCCATGACATGCACCTGCGGATTCCCGGAGCGGTCCGAAACGAATGCTATCTGTCTGCCGTCGGGTGAATAGGTGGCGGAGGTATCCACCCCGAAATGAGAAGTTATTTTTTTAATCTCCCCGGTTTCCATATTCAGCAGGTGGATGTTGGGATCTTTGCCGCGTGAAAGCGTCATCACCATGGAACGGCCGTCCGGGGATACGCCTCCCGCGATGTTCAGTCCCTGGAAGGTGGTGAAAGGCTTTATTTTGCCGAGGCGAAAATCGATCTCGAACATGTCGGGGTTGCCGTGGCGGTAGGTGGTGTAGTATATCCGCATGCCGTCCGGCGACCAGCGCGGCAGAAGGGCTATGCTGGAGTCCCTGGTTACCCTGGTCAGCCCCTGGCCGTCGTAGTCAACCGTATAAATTTCTTTTTTTCCGGAACTGTCATTGGCAAAGGCCACGCGGGTATGCGCTATGCCCGGCTTGCCGGTCAGGCGCCAGACGATTTCATCCGCCAGCATATGGGCGGCTCTGCGGGAGCCGGATGCCTGTCCCTTATAATATTTTTCCACAAGAGCCTCGCCGCGGTTGAGGTCATGGACCTTTGCCGAAATGGTCCAGGCTTTTCCCAGGTCCGCCGCCTTTCCGGTCAGAAGGTGCTGGGCCCCCAGGGCCTTCCATGCCTCAAGCGCATCTTTTCCCGGCTTTCCGGGCTGGACAGCGGGGCCGGTTTCAGTCACCTCGAAGTACCGCGAGAACATCAGGTCGGACCTGACCGTGTCCCGTATGTTTGCCGCCAGGACGGCGTCCTGTGCGCTTCCCGGCCTTTCCGGAAAGAAAAGCGGCATGCCCATGAGGGATCTGCCTCCATCCTTTCCGGCAGATGCGACGCCGATGTAGATATCGGTCGACGCAAAAAGCCCTGCAGGCGGCAGAAATGTCAGCGCCAAGGCCATGAAAATCCGGCGCATCAGCGGGGTTTAACGGTGGGGGTGGATTTTTTTTTGGTTGAAGTCTGTTTCACCGGAGTTTTGGATGCGTGAGGTTTGGAATCCGGCATAAGCCGCTTCAGCTGTTCTTTAGCAAGGCGGGCCTGCCCTGATTTGGGAAAATCCTGTATGACCGATTTCAGGTAGCGCTCAGCCTCGTCCCTGTGACTCCCGGGCAGTTTCAACAGGGACAGGGCATATTTGAGGCGTGCCGACGCTGTCTGTCTGCTTTGAGGAAACTTATCCAGCACAGAGGCATAGGCCACGGCTGCGTCCTGCCATCTGCTGCCGGCATAGCAGGCTTCGCCCAGGTTGTACCAGGCGTTTTCCGCCATCTCCCCCTGCGAAAATTTTTCCAGATAAAGCCGGAACCCCTGAGCCGCTAGATCGTAATTTTTTCGCGTCAGATTAAGGTAGGAGTCATTGTATATTTTGCTCGGCAGAAGGGAGGCTTCCGCTTCCTCCTGCTGTTTTTTTATGGTCTGCCCCAGGGCGGTCACCTTTTGGCCCAGGGCTGTTCCGATGTCGTCAAGGCGGGAGGAAAGTCTGGTCACCTGGTTTCCGAAATCTTTCAGGCTTTCGGAAAAAGAGACCAGGCTGGAGGAAAGGGTATCCATCTTTACGGCCAGGTCAGCCTGGTTCTTCTGCATGTTGCCGATGGTGGAATTAAGATCGTCCATCTGGCTTTCGAGCTGGACCATGTCCTGCTGTGTGGCCACGCAGCCTGAAAAAAGAGCAACACAGGAAAAATAAGCAACGCAAGCAACCCAAGAAGACAAAAAAGAAAAACGAAAGGAGTCGGGTTTCATTATCGGCTTCACTGAATAGACCGGCGGATTATTTCTTTTCAGGAACGGCGGCCTTGAGCCTGACTTTGGTCTCCGCGCGCCTGTTTTTCATCCAGCATTCTTCCGTGGCCTGTTCGCAGACCGGCTTCTCTTCGCCGTAGGAAATCGTTCCGACGGATGCGCCTTTTACACCCAGACGCATGTAGTATTCGCGCACCTCCTTGGCCCGTTTCTGGCCCAGGGCAAGGTTATATTCGATGGTGCCCCTTTCGTCGCAGTGGCCTTCCACCAGCACCTCCCAGTCTTTATGGAGCTTGAGCATATCAGCGTTTTTCTGAAGGATTGCACGGGCGGAATCCGCAAGGAAATATCTGTCAAAGTCGAAAGTTATGGTCTCCAGACCCTGGACTTTGGAAAAATCGGCGCCGCGTATGCCGGGCTCCTGCGTTTCCTCGACTTCGGGAAGCTGCGGAGCTTCTGTAACTTCGGTCACCGGGGTTTTCTTTATGGCCGTTTTCTTCACGCAGGCGCCGAATACCATTGTAAAAGAGACC
>JBDRGJ010000261.1:0-2878 GCA_043817835.1 bacterium | reverse complement strand
TACCTTAAAGTGGCCTCCGGCGGCGTGGTGTTCACCACCATACAGAAATTCCTGCCTGAAGAAAAAGGCGACACCCATCCCACCCTTTCCGACCGGCGCAACATTATTGTTATAGCCGACGAGGCACATCGCAGCCAGTATGATTTTATAGACGGCTTTGCCAAACACATCCGCGACGCCCTGCCCAACGCCTCGTTTATCGGCTTTACCGGCACACCCATAGAAAAAGAAGACCGCAACACCATGGCCGTATTCGGCAATTACATAGACATTTACGACATAGAGCAGGCCGTGCATGACGGTGCAACTGTTAGAATTTATTATGAAAGCCGTCTTGCCGAGCTGTCACTTAAAGAAGAAGAGAAGCCTAAAATCGACCCTGAATTTGAAGAAGTTACCGAAGGGGAGGAAGTGTCCGACCGGGAAAAGCTAAAGCATAAATGGGCCAGGCTTGAGGCCATTGTCGGCAGCAAAGGCCGTATAAAACAGATAGCCAAAGACCTGGTGGAACATTTTGAGCAGCGCCTTGCGATCCTTGAGGGCAAAGGCATGGTGGTTTGCATGAGCCGCCGCATCGCCGTTGAACTGCACGACGAAATTAAAAGATTGCGCCCCGCCTGGTACGATAAAGAGGATGAGAAAGGTTTTGTTAAGGTAATAATGACCGGCTCCGCAACGGACGGTCCGGAGTGGCAGGAGCATATCCGCAATAAAGAACGCCGCCGCCGCATAGGCGATAATTTTAAAAACCCGGCCAATCCCATAAAGCTTGTAATAGTGCGCGACATGTGGCTTACCGGTTTTGACGTGCCCTCGCTGCACACCATGTACATAGACAAACCCATGAAAGGCCACGGCCTTATGCAGGCCATAGCCCGCGTCAACCGCGTTTTTAAAGATAAACCCGGCGGTCTTATTGTGGATTATCTTGGTATAGCCGACGAACTTAAAAAAGCCCTGGCACAATACACCAAAAGCGGCGGCAAAGGCGCACCCACGCTGGATCAGGACGAAGCCGTGGCGGTAATGCTGCGCGAATACGAGATACTCTGCGGCATACTTGACGGCTTTAACTACAAGCGTTTCTTTACCGCGGCCAATACCGGTGTGCGCATGGAAATAATAGCCGAGGCGGCCGAGCATATCCTTGGACTTGAAAAAGGCAAAGAACGGTATGTACCCCATTTCACGATGCTTTCCAAAGCCTTTGCTCTGTCGGTGCCGCGCGCCGAAGCCCTGGAAATACGCGATTCGGTCGGATTCTTTCAGGCTGTAAAAGCGTATCTCACTAAAATTGGCCCTGATGATGACGGCGGGGACGGCAAGCCGCCTATAGATGTGGACTCCGCGATAAAGCAGATAATCTCAAAGGCTATAGTTTCCGACAAAGTGGTGGATATATTCAAAGCTGCCGGGATAATGACCCCGGACATATCCATACTGTCGGAAGAATTCCTTGGCGAACTGGAAGCCATGCCGCGCCGGAACCTGGCGATAGAACTGCTTAAAAAACTGCTTAACGAAGAAATATCTTTCCTTGCCTGTAAAAACCTGGTCAGGAGCCAATCCTTTAAGGACCTGCTGGAAGAAAGCATACGCAAATACCACGCCAAAGCCATTGATAACGCCCGCATCCTTCAGGAACTGCTGAATATAGCCCGAAAAATGCGCGAAGCCCGCAAGAAAGGCGAAGAGCTGGGGCTTACTGATGATGAAATAGCTTTTTATGATGCGCTTGAAACAAATGACAGCGCGGTTAAGATCCTGGGAGATGAAATTTTAAAACAGATAGCCCGCGACTTATTTAAAGCGATTAAAGCCAGCACCTCCATAGACTGGACTATAAAGGAAAGCGTACAAGCAAGGATACGGCTTGCCGTAAAGAAAATCCTGAAAAAATACGGCTATCCGCCGGACAAGCGGAAGCATGCCGTTGAAACTGTGCTTAAGCAGGCCAGGCTGACCTGCCACGAGGTTGCGGAAGCTATTATCCCCGCCCATGATGATTTCCTGTCAGACCTAACGCCGGATTTTGAACTGGAAGAGAGCGAGAGATATGTGAACTATCTGCCGGTTTATTCCCTTTCAGCCGTGGCCATCGCCTTCGGACCCGAGGAAGCTGTTGAGAACCTTGGCTGGAAGCGCGTGGACAGCGGTCATAAGCCGCGCAAGGACATGTTTATAGCCAAGGTGGCGGGTAAATCCATGGAACCCACCATACCGGACGGCAGTTACTGTATGTTCCGTTTTGAAAAAGGCGGTTCACGCGGCGGCCTGCCGGTGCTTGTGGAATCGTGCCAGGTATCCGACCCGGAAACTTTCCAGCGGTACACCATAAAACGCTACAAGAGCGAAAAGCAGGAATTCCCCGACGGCGCCTGGCAGCACAAAAAGATCATCTTATCCCCGGACAATAAGGATTTTAGCCCTATAATTCTGGAAAACGTTCCCGAAGGCGACTTTCACGTAGTAGCCGAGTTTGTGGAAGTAATAAAGGAGAAACACCATGCTTAAATTAACCGGTTGTTTTACCGCGATTGTCACGCCGTTTAAAAACGGGAGGGTGGATTTTGAGGCGCTGAAAAAAATAATCCGCTTCCAGCTGGAAAACGGGGTAAGCGGCCTGGCGCCCTGCGGTTCCACCGGCGAGGCCGCCACCCTCACGCCGGAGGAATACCTTGAGGTTATAAAGCTGACGGTCAAAGAGGCGAAGGGAAAAGTGCCGGTGGTTCCGGGCGTCGGGACAAACTCCACAGCCAGGTCGGTTGAAATGGTTAAAAAAGTTTCAGCCCTGGGCGTGGACGGCCTTCTGGCTGTAGTGCCTTACTATAACAAGCCCACGCAGGAGGGGATGACCGCGCATTTCTCGGAACTGGCC
>JBDRGJ010000260.1:0-4700 GCA_043817835.1 bacterium | reverse complement strand
AGAAAAAGAGGAAAAAGCAAAGAATTGGTATACTTTGAAAAACACGTTGCATCTATTTTACTAAATATAAAATTCTTACTATATGATTACAGGAACGCTGAAAGATATATTTTATTGCATGATATAAGACATGAACCGCATTTTCCGCTCTTTCAGCCACCGCAACTACAGGCTTTTTTTCTCAGGCCAATTGGTATCTCTGACGGGGGCCTGGATTCAGTCGACCGTGCAGGGCTGGCTGATTTACCGCCTGACCGGTTCCGCTTTCATGCTGGGACTGGTCGGATTCGGGACACAATTGCCCATGTTGCTCCTCTCGCTGCCGGGAGGCGTGGTCGCTGACAGGATGGATAAAAGAAGAGCCCTTATTTTTATCGAGTGTCTGGCCATGCTGCAGGCTTTTATCCTGGGCCTGCTTGCTGTTTCAGGCGTTATCCGGCCATGGCACATTTTTGTTATGGCTGTCTGCCTGGGAGCAGTCAATGCTTTTGAGATGCCCCTGAGGCAGTCTTTCGTGGTGGAAATGGTGGGCAGGGAGGATTTGTCCAATGCCATAGCCCTTAATTCCTCCGCAATCAATCTGGCCAGGATGGCGGGACCGGCCGTGGCCGGAATGCTGGTGGGCCTGATTGGCGAAGGACCCTGCTTCCTGCTGAACGCGGCGTCTTTTCTGGCGGTGATAGCCGCTCTGCTGAAAATGGTCCTTCCGAAAAAGGCCCGCGGTAATAATGCAGAGAAGAAGCCGGTTTTTCACTCCATGATTGAGGGCCTGCGCCACGCTGTGTCTCATCATCATGTACGGGCGCCTTTGCTTCTGTTGACAATGACCAGTATGGTGACGATGCCTGTGATGGTTCTTATGCCGGTGGTGGCCGTGGATATGCTCGGCGGGGGGGCAGGAATGCTGGGATATCTTTATTCCTGCTCCGGGGCCGGGGCTTTGATAGGCGCTCTGAGCATGGCCTGGAGAACCGGAAGAAGAGGACTTGGGACGCTGGTTTCGGCTTCATCCCTGCTGTTTGCCATCAGTCTGGCGTTCATCTCTTTTTCTCACGACAAATGGCTGACAGGGGGTTTTCTGATCCTTTCGGGTTTCGGCATGATGAGGCAGGCGGCCGGCTGCAATATACTCCTGCAGGCGCTGGTCCCGGACGAGTTCAGGGGCAGGGTGATGAGCCTTTATATTATGACTTTAGTGGGACTGGCTCCGCTCGGAAGTCTTATTGCAGGAAAGGGGGCCCAGCTTATCGGAATGGAGTGGATGCTGTTGCTGGGGGGAGCCTGGAGCGCTTTGTCAGCCCTCAAATTCTATTTCAGAATTCCGGACATGAGACTGAGCGAGGAAAGGGTGAGAGAGGAGGGCTTTCGGACTGCGGAGGACGGGCTGGTCATATAAAGGGCAGAAGTGATGAGGGGATGAAGGGAGGAGGAGAGGAAGAAGGTAAAGGGGGGTAAGTTGAGAGTTTAGAGTGGAGAGTGTAGAGAGGGGAACTGGTGGCGTTGTGACTGGAGACTTGTTACAGCGGTTTGTCTTTGAGGAGTTCGTGGATGGCCTGTTCCAGCGGCCGCCAGTCGGCGGATTTGTGCACCACCTTTACATTGGCGGAGGACGGCACTGCTTTTTTTATCGTTTCGACAGGAAAACCGCTAAGAAAAATGACCGGGATATTGCGGGTAGCCTCCTGCCGCTGAAGGCTGTCATAAACCGAGGAACCGTAAGTGACGGGCATCTGCATATCGAGGATGATAAGGCAGGGGCGCAGCTGCTGGGCTTTTTCCGACGCCTCGATCCCGGAGGAGGCTTGTTCCACCAGGTAACCCCTGGACTCAAGAAATTCTTTCAGGGCAACGGAAAAAGACGGATCGTCATCGGCTGCAAGTATAAGATACATGAGGATATCACACTATCCGGCATTCAGAATCTGCCTTACCTTCTTTTGCAGGGTCAAAGGGGAAAACGGTTTGGGCAGGAACTCTGACCCTTCCTCCATGAGAGTTTTTCTTACGGTTTCATCCGCAGTATAGCCTGAAGTATAAATAACCCTGAAATTTTTATTCAACAGGCGCAGACGCCTGACCATTTCATGCCCGTTTATTCCGGGCAGGACTATATCCGTCAGCACCAGGGCTATATTCTCGCCCTGGCCTGCGGCTTTTTCAAGAGCTTCCTCTCCGCTTGCAGCCGGAATTACATTGTAGCCGGCGCTTTCCAGGGTCCGGGTGATTATTCCTCTCAGGTTTTCCGAGTCTTCCACCGCAAGTATCGTTTCGCTGCCTCCGGATCTGCGGCCTTTTTTCACGGTGTTTAAAGGCGCAGGCTCTTCCGTTGTTTTCGGCAGAAGCATGACGGCTTCGGTCCCTTCTCCCGGCCTGGAATCTATTCTGACGGAGCCTCCGTATCGGCTGAGTATATTCTGAATGGTGGGCAGGCCAAGTCCTGTTCCCTTGCCGTACTCCTTGGTGGTAAAAAAAGGTTCGAATATGCGCGGCTTGTGTTCTTCGGCTATGCCGGTTCCTGTGTCCGCAACGCGCAGCCGAACGTAATCTCCCGGCTTGAGTTCCGGGAATTCTTTTGTGCCCGGGGCAGACAGGCTGATGTTGTTGCCGGATATCGTAACAGTTCCGCCGGAAGGCATGGCATCGCGGGAGTTAATCAGAAGGTTTAAAAAAACCTGCTCAATCTGCCCAAGGTCGGCTTCGATGCGCCATAATTCCGGATTCTGCTCAATTTTTAAGGTTACAGCTTCTCCCAAAAGGCGTTGGAACATGCGCCGACTGTCCGAAAAAAACACATTGATATCAAATACCTTGGGTATAAGCACCTGCTTGCTGGTGAAGGCCAGCAGTTGCCTGGTCAGTATGGATGCGTACTCCACCGTCTTGCGCAGTTTATCCGCATCCTGGGCCGCCTGGCTTCCTTTCGGGACTTCCCGGGCAATGAATTCAGTATAGCCGGAAATGGCGGCAAGAATGTTGTTGAAATCATGCGCCACCCCTCCGGCGAGACGCCCCACTATTTCCATCTTTTGTGCGGCGACGAGAGCTTTTTCCCGTTCTCTGACAGTTTTCAGAGCCTTCTTCATCTGTTTCGAGGTTTCGACGGAACGCTTCACCGAGTGGATGAGGCGGAGCAGGTTGTCTTTTAGGATGTAGTCGGCGGCTCCCATTTTCATCGTCTCTGCTACCACATCCTCCGAAACGGAACCTGTAGCCACTATTACCGGAATGTCGCAATCTTTTTCCCTGAGCATGGCAAGGACCTCAAGAGCCCCAAAATCAGGCATGCGGTAGTCGGAAATGATGACGTCCGGCGGATTCGACGCAAGTTCCCGGCCGAATTTTCCGGCGTTGTCAGCCACAGCATGGGTGAAAGAAAGCCCTCGGGTTTTTAGAACATCAACAATCGTCGAGGCATCCTCGGGATCATTTTCCACCAGGAGTATGTGCAGCGGTTTGTCCGTTGTCGTTGTGTCCATATAGCATTCTCTCCGACAGCGGCCTGCCGGAACATGGAAACTTAAGCTTTTAAAATTGTAGCATAAGCATATGGAATGCAAAAAGGAATCCAATATTAAATCCTGCACCTGCACTTACGAGCCCTGCTCCCGTAAAGGATTGTGCTGCGAGTGCGTGTCATATCACCGTTCCTCGGGGGAACTGCCGGGCTGTTTTTTCAGCGCGGCGGCCGAACGCAGATATGACAGGTCAACAGCGGCTTTTATAAAGTCCAGGTGACTACTCAGGTTCAGCGGTTCAACGGTTGAAAAAGCATGAAGATCGTGGAAAAGATAACCGTGAACCATGAACACTGAACCTGACAACCCGAGTAGTTACCTCCCGGACTTCCGAATTCGACCGATTCCAGGAGAAAACCGACATGGAAAGGAAAATCATTCTGACGGATAAAGCACCGAAAGCTATAGGCCCGTATTCACAGGCAATGGAAGCCGGCGGTTTCGTGTTCGTTTCCGGCCAGATACCGGTGGATCCTGCCAACGGA
Organism: bacterium; assembly: GCA_043817835.1. Taxonomy (GTDB): domain Bacteria; phylum Elusimicrobiota; class Elusimicrobia; order Elusimicrobiales; family CAZFMJ01; genus JBDRGJ01. The sequence goes on along the minus strand of JBDRGJ010000260.1, from coordinate 700 downwards.
GAAATGGCATGCCCGGACGTAAAAAAGCAGACCGAGCGGGTTTTGCTCAACTTAAAAGCTGTTGTCGAGGCGGCGGGTTGCGGCCTGGGCGACGTGGTTAAAACAACGGTTTTTATGACCGATCTGGGACAGTTTCAGGCCATGAACGAAGTATATTCCGGTTTTTTCAGCGCCAACCCGCCTGCCCGCGCTACGGTGCAGGTCTCGGCTCTGCCCAGGGGCGCGCTGGTGGAAATAGAAGCGGTGGCGGTTAAAAAGGGATAAAAGAACAGTCCGATTTCGGATATTAGATTATTAGATATTGGATATGATGAAATTTCGAATAACAAACTTCCATAATCATGACTGATTCTGGAAAATATCCGATACTTTCCGGCAGGCATGCGGGCATTCTGTTCCCGCTTTTTTCCATGAGATCGCAGAAAGACTGGGGAATAGGGGACTTCTCCTGCATAGCTCCCTGGTGCAGGTGGATGTCAGGGCTTGGCCTGGACATCCTTCAGTTCCTGCCGCTAAACGAAATGCCTCCCGGGGTAATCTGCCCGTACACTGCCCTGAGCGCTTTTGCGCTGGACCCCGTCCACATCTGCGTGCCTGAAGTGGAGGAGGTTGAAAATTGCAATGAACTGGCCGCCAGATTGAAGGCGCGCGAATTTAAAAAATACCTTTCCGCATGGAAAAAAAATCCGTCAGTACAGTA
>JBDRGJ010000259.1:0-2585 GCA_043817835.1 bacterium | reverse complement strand
GCTTCAGCTGGGGCGGATAACTCCGTTTCCCGTGGGGGATCGCCAATTACTTGGGGGTAAAAACCCGTAAAAAAAACGCCCAGTGCCGCAATCGAAATGCCCAGGCCCCTGTGCCACATAGACGCCGCCCAGCCCATGCCGGCGATGACGGCCCCCATAACGATGATTTTTACGCCCTCGGAAGTTATGTTCATCTTGTTCTTGCAGCTATTCAGGTTCACGGTTCAAGGGTTCAGAGGTCAGAGGTTGAGAAACCATGAACCGGGAACTTGGAACGGTGAACCCAACTATTCAGACGGTTAACTCTTCTTAATAATTGGGCGGGGCGGGAATCGAACCCGCATGGCCTTGCGGCCAACGGATTTTAAGTCCGTCGCGTCTGCCTTTCCGCCACCCGCCCTTTCGCTTATTTTTCCAGCACTTTTTGACATTTTCCAACAACCCGATTCTCGCAGCGTAGTGTTAACGTAGTGTTTTGGGGTGCGTTTTCGCGCCCTAAGAGCTGTATGGTGCTCCTGCGGATGCCCTCGGATACATGGGCATAACGCTGGACCATCATAAGGGTTGAGTGCCCCAGGTACTCCTGGACTGTCCTGAGGTCCGCGCCTTTCATTACCAGTTCGCTGGCGAAATTATGCCTTAAATCATGGAACGTAAGGGCCCCGAGCCCCGCCTTTTCAACCGCCGCGTCAAAAGAGGTTCTTATGGCCCCGTCATCGCTCAGCCTGTCGCCCTTGGGCCCGCTGAACACGCAATCCCCGCCGCGTGTCTCATTAAGCCTGAGCAGGACTTCGTGAAGCTCCGGGTGGATGGGGATTATCCGCAATTTTCCGGCCTTTGTCCTGCGCACATGTATGTTGTGATTTGCCAGGTCCACGTCCTGCCATTTCAGGGAGAGTATTTCCCCCCTTCTCATGCCGGTTTTAAGGGCCGCCAGCAGAATCGGCCTGAGAAATTCCGGGCTGTTCTCAAAAAGCCTTCCGCGCTCTCCGGCTGTCAGTATTTTAACGGGCTTAAGCTCCTCCCGGTACAGCCTGACCAGCTTGACCGGATTGGCCGCCGCATAGCCCCAGAGGACCGCCTTGCTGAATATGGTCTTAAGACAGGCCAGCTCCCTGTTTATGGTGGCCTCTTTTACAAATCCTTTCCTGCTCGCTTTGTACTCCTCGATTCTCTGCGGGGTTATTGAGTTGAGCGGGACGTCGCCGAAATATCCCAGAAGCTTCTTCACAAGGCCGCTGTCATCCGACCGCTTGTTCACTCTGGCGTGCTTTTCAAGATAACAGCCGCACATCTCGGCAAAGCGGGTGTACTTGCCGCGCTGTCCGGGGAAATGATTTCCCTCTATGACCTGGTGGCGTTTCTGAAAATAGATTTTATCGGCGAGCTTCTTGTCGCCGGTTCCGGTGCTGCCGGTGATTATCCGCCCTTCCGTCTCTATGCGGTACCACCAGTAGGGAGAGTCTTTCCGCCTGAATATCGCCATGGTTTTAAATTCTACAAGTTTCTAGATGTTCAATTCCAATTGAGGATTTTCTTTCATCACCTGTTTCAAAATCTGCCGCATGAATTCTTCAGCCGTTTCAATGGCCTTTTCCGCATCCCTGAGTCCAAGGGGCAGATCCGGTTCGTAGGTAAGCTGGTTGCGTTTTTGCCTCATTTTGTCGAATTTATAAATCAGCGCGTCATAACCCGCTCCCAGAAAATATCCCGTAACTTTAACCACCGTCATGTGCTGTCCCCCGTCAACAGGCCGCAGTCCTTTCAGAAACATGAGCGCTCTGCCCGACCTGAGCATGGCGAGGTAAGCCAATGTATAGGCCACCTCCTCGTCTATCTTGAGGTTGGCTTTAGCCGATTTGATATCCCGGAATGCGCGGGTAAGAAGTTTTTTAGCCTGCGGTGTATCTTTAGTGTGCGTCTTAAGAAAGCCGCCATCGCTTAGTTTCTTGAGGAGATCATTTGAATGCATCGGCACTCCCATGAATCATGATTTTAGGCTGCTTCATGACTTCCACAATAAAAGAGTCCTTTGCCTTTTTCCTCTTCCGCCAATCTTCAGAGGAATATAAGGAATAATTGATTTCCCTCTGAAGTTTTTCTTCCAAAGACTTCAGAACACGTATCAGGTTGTCTTCATCAATATTGTTCCCGATAATCAGGACATCTATGTCGCTGTTGCTGCGCTCCTCCCCCCGCGCAAAGGAACCGTATATGCATGCCGCCGTGACGCCTTTAACAGCGGAAATCCCGCTGCGTATGATTTCTTCCAGCCCTATTGTTTTGGCCACAAGGCTTTTTAACTCAGAATAGAGGGGATGTCTCATATTGAGTTTGTAGAGTTTAAGCTTCCCCAGGTGTCTGGATTCCAACAGGCCCCCGTCTTCCATTTTCAGCAGTTCGCGCTGGAGATTGGCGGCATAAATGCCGGAAAGTCTTTCCAACTGGCGTGTGAAGTATTCCTGCTCCGGATTCGTGAAGAAAATGGCAAGAAGCGCCTTCCGTGCTTTTGATTTGGATAAGCCCAGAGTATCGAACTGGTTGTAGCTCATTTGAGCTACAATTGTAGCTCAAATGAGCTACAA
>JBDRGJ010000258.1:0-2904 GCA_043817835.1 bacterium | reverse complement strand
TTTTGTCGCCTGGGACTATGATTTGCGGAGGATGCGGATTTCAGGCAGTCCTGTGGTTGAATAAAGGGAGATTTCTGCATCTACCCCGTAGACTTTTTTGATGTTTGCCGCAGTTATGGTCTCAGCAGGGGTTCCGAAAGCAGAAACAGCGCCTTCCTTAAGTAAAAGTATCTTTTCACAATACTGAGAGGTCAGGGTGATGTCATGGGAAACGGCTATGACTGCCAGCCCTTTTTCCGCAGTCAGCTTCGCAAGAAGCGCAAAGATGTCAACCTGGTGGCTTATATCAAGGTGCGAGGTAGGCTCATCAAGCAGGAGTATTTCCGGCTCCTGAGCCAGAGCCTGTGCCAGAAAGACCCGCTGACGTTCGCCGCTGGAAAGAGAGTTTATTGAACGTCTTTCCAATCCTCCGACACCGGCCAGTTCCAGAGCTTCAAGAGATGCTTTTTTGTCCGCTTGCGCATAATCCTGCCACCATTTAATAAGAGGGGAGCGCCCCATCATGACTATATCCAGGACCGTGAAGTCGTAAGGGATAAAAGTTTCTGACGGAAGGAAGGATGCGGTCCGCGCCCTTTCTTTGACCGTATAATCCGATATCGGCCTGTTTTTAAGCAGGACACGACCCGAACGGGGAGGGAGAATTCCGCTGATGTTCTTAAGCAGGGTGGACTTGCCTGAGCCGTTGGGGCCCAGTATCCCGAGAAAACGGGATTTTTCCAGGGAAAAGGAGACCTGCCGGAGCACGTCGTGTCCGTTGTATGTGAAGGAAAGGTTTTGGACTTCAATCAAAGGCATAATGAAAAAGTGAGGAGTTAGGGGTGAGGCGCACAAAAAACATTTCTATTCTCCCGTCACTTTGCGCTGTTTTATAAGATTTCCTTTTTTTTCTTCCGCAAAAGCCAGATGAAAAAAGGGGCTCCTGTCAGGGCTGTCAGTACGCCCACCGGTATTTCCATGGGAGCAGCCGCGGTTCTGGCAACAGCATCCATTGCCACAAGGAAAATCCCGCCTCCCAAAGCGCTGGCTGGAATAAGGCGCCGATGTCCCGGACCTGCGATAAGACGGACAGCATGAGGCACTATCAGCCCCACAAAGCCGATTGTTCCTGAAAGCGCCACAGCTGCGCCGACCATGAGCGCCGATGCGCAGAAAAGCACTGTCTTCAGTGTTTCCGCGTCCACTCCCAGATGACCGGCTTTTTCTTCTCCAAGCGAGAGTATGTCCAATTGCCTGGAAAACGCGAGTGCGGTTGAAAGTCCGGCCGCAACAAGCATTGACGAAACTGCCAGTGTCAGAAAGTCATTTTCAGTGATGCTTCCTATCAGGAAAAAAAAGGCGGAGATTGATTCGCTTCTCATCAGGCTTATAAAAAGCACTATAAGGGCTCCCAGAAAAGTGCTGACTATCACTCCGGAAAGAAGAAGGTTGACAATCGGGACCTTCCTGTCTATTCTGGCAAGGGAATAGGAAAGGAAGGTGGCTCCAAGTGCTCCGCTGCATACAAGCAGGTAAAAAACCGGCGAAGTCCTGCCTGCACCCAGAAGGAGGGCAAGAATAACTCCCGCGCCTGCCCCGCTTGAAGCGCCCAATATATAGGGATCGGCAAGAGGGTTTCTTAAAAGTCCCTGGAATACTGCTCCGGCCGAGGCCAGTCCGGCTCCTGCAATCAGCCCGGCCAGCACTCTTGGAAGGCGTATTTTAAGGAGTATATCGCTGCCGGGATGGTGCGCGGGTCCGATGAATACCGCAGCCGCGCATACTGTAAGCATGAGAAGTGTCAGAAGGAACCAGATTGATTTCTTCATAATTGCTCGAAGCTGGGAAGTTGAGAAGTTCCTAAGTTGGGAAAATGAGGACTCATCTTGACTTCTTATCTTCTTAACTTCGTAAGTTCTTGTCTTAGGATGCGTATGACTTCCACAATCCTGGGAGAAGGCCGGGAGAGCATGTCGCGGTCCAGGCCGGTTATTATCGCGCTGTTTTTAACGGCCTTCATCTTATCCGCGGCCGGCCTTCCGGCGATTTCCCGGCTGTCCGCGGAAAGGGAGATTATTGCGTCCGGGTCGCGGTCTGCCACTGTTTCCCAGGAAGTCCGGAAATAGGTTTTTTTCTTTCCTGCGAAAATATTTTCTCCGCCCGCCAGGGATATCACATCAGAAATAAATGAGCCACCTCCTGTTGTCCAGTATGCTTTGTCAATCTCGATGTAAACAGCCGGTCGCTTCATGTGTCCGTGAACCGAAACAGCCTTTAATTCGGAATAAAGCCTTGATGCCAGTTTTTCAGCCTCTTTTTTTCTGTTGATGGCGCTGCCTGTTATTCGCACGGTCCGGATAATGTCCGCTACGCGCTTTTCTTCGGGGATTACGACCACACGCAGGCCCAGGTTTTTAAGACGCGGGACTATGGACGGAGACTGCCAGTTCCCGGCCAGTATGATTCCGGGTTTCAGGGAGACTATCTTTTCGATATCCGGATGAAGGTAATCGCCGATTTTTTCTATTCCTGCAGTGCCGGCAGGATAATTGCAGAAATTCGTCACTCCGGCAAGGCGGGCGCCGGAGCCCAGCGCGAATATGATTTCAGTGTAGGAAGGCATGAGGGAGACAATAGAAAGTTCTCCACCTGCATGTGCCAAGGGCGAAAAAGCCAGAAAAATGGCGAAAAGGACTGTCGATTTTTCCATAAAAACAAAAATCCCAATCTTTCCGGGGGATTGGGATAATAAAAACTGATACTTCCCTTCCCTCGAAGGATTCCGGCATTTTGTGCCGGGCCCCAGGAGTCGTCCGGACTTGCCGGCTTTAGGGCCGGATCACCGTTGCGGGGCAGTTGCCGATTCTCACGGCATTCCTCGCCTGCGTGCCTGATAGTATATAAAGCATTCCCCGGGCTGTCAAA
>JBDRGJ010000257.1:0-4673 GCA_043817835.1 bacterium | reverse complement strand
CGACCCCAACTTACTTTCCTATAGTGGGCCGGGTACTGCGGGTGCTTCCGCACTGGACGCTGCACCACGGCTCCGCCGCACTTTCAGGCTATGCCGCTTTGAAAGTGCGACCCCAACTTACTTTCCTATAGTGGGCCGGGTACTGCGGGTGCTTCCGCACTGGACGCTGCACCACGGCTCCGCCGCACTTTCAGGCTATGCCGCTTTGAAAGTGCGACCCCAACTGACAATGGGCATTAGAATACAATTTCTTCCTTATGTATGGCAATTAATTCAGGCTTTTTTTGTGTTCAATGTCAGAAATTTCTCTATCGCTTTCACGGTTTCATTTTTCAGTTTCGGAGGACTTTGGGCTATCCAAACCGTAAAATTATAAAGCTCCTGGGCATTCGCTTCCAGCCACATGTCGTTTTTATGCAGGAATACGAGCAGTGTCGTCAGCGCTATTCTTTTGTTCCCGTTCTGAAAAGGATGATTTTTAATTATCACGTAAAAGAGAACGGCTGCTTTTGGAATCAGTGAAGTATACGGAGATTTGCCTGAAAAGGTCTGAAACGGGACAGCCAGGCAGCTTTCAAGCTTATTCGGGAATCTGGTCGAGAAATCAGGTATCGGCTCTGCGAAAGAAAAAATTTCGCGTGCAAGCCGGAATGCGATGTACTCGACTTCCGGTAGTGTAATCGTTTTCATTCGTTTCCAAGCATTCTTAATGTTTCTCCGTATTCCCTGACAGTTCTGGCAACTGCGGCGTCGATTTCCTTTTTGTCTTCGGCAAGCAATGTCTTGCCGGTCAACCCGGATACATATTTCCCGGGAATAGCCCAGTTCCTGCCGATTCTTACAGCTTTGATTTTTCCTGTTTTGATTTTTTTAAAGACCGCTATCCGGCTGATTCCCAGGATTTCAGCCAGCTCGGGGATTGTAATATAATCATGCTTTTTCATAAATATCCAGTGTTAACCAACGCGCGCTAGGTTAACCTATGTTAACCAGCTGGATATAGGTTAATATAACCGGCATGTAAAATCAATAGATGGTTTTTAAATCAATTGCGGAGGGAATATCCCGAGGTCAGGTCGCCGCTGATTTTAATGCCCGAATCACGGGAAAGTTTCGTAGTTAATGATGAGACTGTCATGTAAGCATCGAAATTTTTATGCACAGGCATAAGCCGCGAGTAGATTTCTTTCGAGGTTACGGGTTTGGGCGAAGATTCTGCAAGCAGCGACAGAAAGTCGAATTCCTGCGGGGAGATGTTTTTCATCCTGACGCCGTTTATGTGTACGGATTTTCCGCGGCGGTCTATTACAGCATTCTCCATCCTGATGAACAAGCCGTCGATTTCAAGGCGCCGGAACAGCGCTTCGATGGTGACAATGCATTTTTCCGGGGGGCTGGATTTGAATAAAAAAGCGTCAGCCCCCATGCGCAGGAGGTAGTTGTAGTCTGTTTCAGAGCCGGAACCGGTCAGAACTATTATGGGGAGGGATTTGGTGGCGGGATTTTTTCTTACATCCATAAGCAGAGAACTGCCTGATCTGTCCGGCAGATTCAGGTCGATGACCGCCAGATGGGGCAGTTCCGATTTGATGGATGCAAGGCCATCATTCACGGTCATGGACTGGCGCACATTATACCCCGCGTTTGTCAGATGTTCACTCATCATGGCGGCGAAATTGGGATCGTCTTCAACCAGAAGTATATTGTAGCTCATCGGACATTTCCCCCCGGAAAGTATAATGGGCCGGTTAAGCCGGCGGTCAATCAAACAGCTGGAGGAATTCTTATCGGGCGGAGAGTTTTTACGCAAAGAAGCAAGAAGTTCCTTCTTTTCAAAATTAGCATTTGATTCAGGGAGTTGTCAAATTTCTGGCGGGTAGTTTCTTCGACCTGTTTTGCCTTGCTTTGCCTGCCTGCTCCTGCTATAGTTTAAAGCATCTTTTCACCTGACATTAAGGAGGGAACATGGATTTTTTTGAAGTACTGGAAAAGAGGAGGTCCATACGGGGTTTTGACAGTACCCGGCCTGTTAAAGATGAGGATATAAGCAGGATACTTGAAGCGGCCAGAATGGCCCCCACAGCCGGGAATCTTCAGCCTTTTAAAATCATAGTCGTAAAAACCGAAGAAGGCAGAAAAGCGCTCCAGAGCTCCACCAGACAGGAAGCCCTGGCTCAGGCCTGCGTCAGTCTTGTGTTTTGCGTTGATTCCTCGCGATTTCAGGAAAGGTACGGGGAAAGAGGCCGCGGCCTGTATGCAATACAGGACTCTGCCATAGTCTGCACTTATGCACACCTTACGGCTGCGGCGCTCGGACTGGCCAGTAGCTGGATAGGCGCTTTTGACGAGATGAAAGTAGGGAAAGGACTCGGGCTGACGGATAATTTAAGACCGGTGGCAATACTTCCGGTCGGGTATCCCGCCAAAGAGCCGTCTCCTTTTGAGAGAAGGCCGATGGAAGAGCTTGTAATCTGGAAATAGGCTTGCTTATCCTGCGAGAATCCCTGTGGCCATTAGAAGGGCCACGGCTATTCCCATTATCGATTCACCCGCTATAATACCTGCACTGACCGGAATGACATACATTCCTGCAGCGGCGGGCGTTTTCTTTTCCATAATCATGGCTATGAGCGCTCCCAGAAACATGGAAAGGGAGTTGAAAAAAGGAATCACCATCGCAAGTCCGAGTCCCATGGCAGAGGGGATGAATTTCCTGTGTTTCGGAAAGGACAGTTCCAGGAGAGGGACTATTATACCGACCAGCCCGCCTATGAACAGACCCATTCTTGCGGCAGGATGGAGGGATTCAAATCCATTCGCAAGCAGTTTTGCGACAGCGGCCCATATCTGGGCTGACGGAGCCGGCCATTTGTCTGTTCCAAGCACCGAAGCGTCCGGCACAAGAAGGTAGAAGGCCGGTATGACTACTGCCATGCCTGCGAAAATGCCGCAGAACTGGGATAAAAACTGTTTTCTGGGGTTCGCGCCCAGAAGATATCCGCTTTTTAGTACCGTAAGCAAATCTGCAGTGGAACCCGCCGCATTTGCCGTTACGCTGGCTGTCATCAGGTTGGTGGTTATATTGGATGGAGCAAGTATCCCGAATGTGAGCTGGGTTATCTTGCCCATGGCGCCAACCGGCGTTATGTCCGATTCGCCGGTGGCGCGGGCTGCGACAAGCGCTAAAAAGAAAGTCATTATAACGGCTGTGGCGCCCATGTAAAGGGTGGTGCCGAACGAAAAATACAGGACACCCATGCAGCCCAGACCAGATAAAATAAAAGACGTCACAAACCACGAGGTCGGGACTTCAACACAGGCAAGCGGGTCTTTTGCGGAACATTTCCTTCCGGCGAACATGTCTGTTATTCCGCTGAATGCCCTGAGTATCGTTTTCCACTGAAATGCGAAAGTCAAAAGTCCGGAAGTCACCATAAGGGCTGCGCCCGCCCAGGTGCTCCAGCTCATTATGGCCCTGTACCCGAGCACAGTGTTTCCCTGGGCGTCCGTGGCGATTATGGCCCCCAGCTTTGTCATCCACGGGGCGAGCACCGCGTAATTTATAACTGCTCCGAACAAAAGCGACCACGCTATTTTCCAGCCCATGATGGCTCCTGCAGCAATCATTATGGAGCTCATCTCAAATGATATTGTCCATTTTGCAAGCGGTAATCCGCTTATTGCGCCGGGGAAATTCAGGTAGCCCGGTATCCCGAACGGCATACGGGCGTCCCTTAGCCATGCGGTTGCAGCACCGAATATGCCCGCGATGCCCAGTGCTTTAGCTTTCAGCATCGCTTCTTCGCCCTTTGAGTGCAGACTTTTTAAAATCTCAGCGACCGCTATCCCGGTGGGGAATTTAAGCTGTTCTATGTTTATCATCTGGCGTTTGATGGGAACGGCTATTGAAATGCCGAGGCATGCCAGGAAGAATGTCCAAAGGGTCAGTGTGACCCAGCCTATGTGTTGGTTGGTCACCAGGAGATACGCCGCTATGGCGGAGCACATCGTTCCGCCGGTCGCGTACCCTGCCGAAGATGCGGTTGACTGCATGCAGTTATTTTCAAGAAGCGTCATTTCGCCTTTGAACAGACGGGGGAAAACAGTCATCAGGCTTTTATAGATGGCGAAAGAAAGTATGCAGGCCGTTATCGCGACTCCCAGTCCCCAGCCGGTTTTAAGCCCGACATAGAGGTTTGAGAGAGACATAAATCCGCCCAGGAGAGAACCCATCAGCACAGCCCGCAGGGTAAACTGGGGGACATCGCCTTTATAGACATCTCTGAGCCAGCGGAGTTCCGTTTCTTCGGGAGTCGCGTGCGCCACGGGAGGATTCTCCTCCGGCTCGTCTATGAGCTCGATTTCTTCTTCGGTCATGGCTCCCTCCAGAGGAAGGTCGTGCCTTTTTTCTGTCATTGGTCTCCTTAAGCAGTAAAGAAAGTTTAGAGAGTAGAGTTTAGAGTGTAGAGCGGGCGGTAATAACGGAGAGTTGAGCTTGGAGAGCTGAAAGCAGAAGGATAAATGTTGTTTTATCGATCTTTGCAGCGGTTACTTCTGGCTCTAAACTCTACACTCTCAACTCTAAACTAAAATGGCGGGCTGACAGGGTTCGTCCGACACTGCGTCTTTGTCGGATCCCTGCCCGACGGACGGCAGGCGGGCGCCGACGCTGT
>JBDRGJ010000256.1:0-2761 GCA_043817835.1 bacterium | reverse complement strand
CCTGACCAAAGACGAGAAGGTCCGCGCCTGCATGATGGCGAAGCAGGCCAACGCCGATTTCGTGAAGACCTCCACCGGCTTCGGCACCGGCGGCGCCACGGCCGAGGATGTGGCGCTGATGCGCGAAACAGTGGGGCCCGGGATGGGCGTGAAAGCCTCGGGAGGCATAAAAGACGCCAAGGCCGCCGAAGCGATGATAAAAGCCGGCGCGACCAGGCTCGGCACCAGCGCGAGCATCGCCATAGTGTCCGGCGGCCAGGCGGCGAAGGGACAGTATTGAGAAAGGATGAAGGATAAAGGATGAGGGATGAAGGACGGAAAACAGGTTTTTAATCATAGTTGGTCCGTAGTTTTTCAGGACTAACTAATTAGTTGCTCCTGAAAAAGTCGTTTTGTTCTTTGACAACCTTTCCGACGGGCACAGCCTGATTTCTCGTCGGAGAATCATTTGACACTGCGGTTTTTCCTTCGTAAAATATACTATATTCACGACGGAGGAACCCATGCTTCAGCTCCAGCCCGAAGGTCCCGATCTCTGGGACAGCATACTACCCGAAGAGTTGCGCAAACTCTCTCCGGAACTCGAACAGGTCGACGCCCTGCTGAAAGATGAACGACTCATGCAGCCTTTCATCACCCAATTCAGCCAGCACATGGGCCGCCCCTCCGTTCCTGTTTCGGTCTATCTTCGGCTGATGTATCTCAAGTTCAGATACAAGTTGGGCTATGAAACCCTGGTCGAAGAGGTCTCCGACTCAATACGCTGGCGCCGATTCTGCGGCATTGGTTACGCGCAAAGCGTTCCGGATTCCACCACACTCATCAAGCTGACGCATAAATACGGAGACGAAACGCTTAATGAACTGCACCGGCTAATCATAGAGAACCTGGCAGAGCGCAAACTGGTGCGCGGGCGCAAAATACGGACCGACACCACCGTCATTGCCTCCGATATTCATTATCCGACCGATTCCGGGCTGCTATATGACGCTTTACGCCGGTTACGCCAAGGGTTAATAAAGGTTCCCGGCATCGGCCTGCGCCTGGGACGGACGATGAAGAAAGCGAAAACGTATATCTTTGCCGTGGCCCAAGCTTTACGCAAACCGGACAAGAAATCCCGCGAGCGGGTTAAGCGGATCACCCGGACCATAACCCGCATAGTGCGCAGAACGGTCATTAAGGTTAGACGCGTTTTGAGGCACGTGAAAAATCTTAAAGTCAAAGAACATCTTGCAGCGACTTCGGATCTCGCAGACAAGGTAGCCGGACAGAGCGAAGAACGCTTGTCCGGCGGTAAGCCTCAGAACCGGGTTGTAAGCCTTGTTGATCCTGAGGCCAGGCCCATAGTGAAGGGCAAGCTGGATAAGCCCGTTGAATTTGGCCGGACGGCTCAGATAACCCAGGACGAAAGCGGTTATTTCACGCAGTACGGGGTTCATCAGGGCAACCCGAACGACACAACGTTGCTTCCGGACATACTCAAAGAGCACAAGTCACAGTTTCCAGGTGCTCTTAAGGCCGTAGCGGCTGACATGGGTTTTTCGTCGGCCGACAATCTGGAACTGGTTAAGAACTCCGGCGTTTCACGAATCGGCATCCCATGGCGCGGGAAACCGCCGCCCAATATACGGGCCAAACAACAGCGGCCGTGGTTCAGGCGGATTATGGCGTTCCGCGCAGGGATGGAAGGCAGCATAAGTTTTCTTAGCCGTCGGTTCGGGCTCAAGCGGAGCATGTTCCGGGGTAATGCCGGGACCGGTATCTGGGTCAGCTGGTGCATAATTGCAGCCAACTTATATAGATTCGGGCGTGCGCCGTAGCAACAAAGCCGGTGAAGTTTTCAAAGAACAAAAAAGAGCAGGGTACGCCCCTCATATGGGGCCGCCGGATCTATAAATCCGGACTTTATCAGGAGCAACTAACTAGTGTCGTAGCTGCCGCTTCACTGTTTTGCGGCGGGTTCAGGCCCGGGCCTGCGAACCCGCGTGGCGGAGGCAATGTAAACCGCCGCCAGGATGCTGAAAATGTAGGCCTGCACCATGCCGGTGAGCAGGCCGAGCCCCGTCATGACGAGCGGGAAGATAAAAGGCGCAATAGCCAACAGGATGCCGATGATCATCGCCCCGCTCATCATGTTGCCGAACAAACGGACCGCCAGGGCCAGCGTGCGCGAAATTTCGCTGATGAGGTTGAACGGCAGCATGATGAACGTCGGCTTCACATAGGACTCAAGGTAGCCGCCCACCCCCTGCTCCCTGATGCCGAAGAACGGAACGGCCACAAAAACGCATAGCGCGAGCGCGGCCGTGGTAGAGAGCGAACCGGTCGGCGGCTCGTAGCCGGGAATTACGGTGGACAGGCTGGCTAAGGCGATGAACAGGAAAAGCGTGCCCAGAAAGCCGAGATATTTCCGCGGCTGGTTCAGACCCACCTCTTCGAGCTGTTTCTCGATGCCGGCAACCACGATTTCCAGGAGGTTCTGCCAGCGGGAACGCTCCAGACCCGTGGAAAGTTTACGCGTGATGAGTTTTGAACCGGCGGCCAGCACGAACATCAGTACCCACGTGAACACGATGGTGGCGTTGAGTTTAAAAGCCCCGTGCTGCCAGAAAACGATCTCGTCGGGACTAAGGCGCATGGCCGGCCTCCTGTGCCGCGCAGGCGGGCTTTTCCGCCGCCGGGATAAGCCGCATAACGATCACGCGCGCGAGGATAAAGCCGAGGAGGCATACCAGCAGCCGCTCCCAATGGCCGTGCG
>JBDRGJ010000255.1:0-12553 GCA_043817835.1 bacterium | reverse complement strand
AGTCCCCGAAACATATCTGGAAAAAGCAATCAGCAACATGTATAAAACCAGAGAGGCACGGTGGGCAAAGGCTGCTGCCAGACTCGGGGTACAGACGTTCAGAGGATTTCACGCATATAGGGGCATAAGAAGCCCGATGGCCGAAGAAATTATTCCGCAAATCATTGCGGCATGGCAGGATCCGGACAGCTTGATGGTGCAGTTGTCCCAGCATGGTGTGCTGAGTTCCTGGAGTCTGGACCGGTCTGTACCGGAACGAGTTGCCAGATTGCGGGGCATGGGGATATTGCTGGCGGCTGACATCCCCCTTGAAAACACTCTGGCAGACAGGATTGCAGACGGCCCGGCGTTCAGTTCTCTCCTTGAAATAGAAATCATCGCAGGTTCTGTAACCGGCAAAATGGATGTTCCCAAGGATAAGATTGAAATATTTCACAAAGGCAGGTTCTATACATATCAAACGCGGCAGGAGTTTGTTGATATCTGGACGGCAGACCATCCCGGCACACAAAATAATCCCTAATTAAGTCGAGGAAGTGTTATATGGAAAAAGGTATTATTGAGTGTTGCATAAGTAATGTACACACTGGAGGTTCGGCTTTGAGCCGTCCCGTTCTTTCCTTGATGGCATTGACGAACGGGACGTGCCGAAGTTCCAGATTGCGTAGATTCGGTACGTACCAAACCTACGGAGTTTGGATGTTTGGCACGTCCCGAACATGCCGGACTTTGGAAAGTTCGGTACGTATGCGAGGCGCGAGCCTACTCCGCCGAAGCAGCTTCGGCTGCGAAGGCCGGGCGAACGAGCATACCGGGGGTCTGTGAGTGAAGAGCAATAAAGCAGACGGCCAAAGATAAACCTCCCCCGCACCCACGGTGCGGGGGCTGGCCGTTTTCGGGCTGCCTGCCCGACAACTGACAGGCGGGCAACTGCGTCATGCGTTCGCTCACGTAGCGCTGCTACGCCGCGCTCCGCGTTCCTTGTTTCGCTCCAAAATCGGCCAGCCAATGTATACATTACTTATGCAACACTCAATATGGGAGCCTTAACCGGAGCTTTGGTCTGCATCCTTGTCGCGATGCAGTACTGGGGCAAAAAGAAAGAAGAAAAAAACAAAAAGTGAATTCGTGGATTTGCCTGAAAGCCCGGCATTTTAGTATCATCATATAACAATAACAAGCTATGTACGCGATAATAGAAACAGGCGGAAAACAGTACTGGGTGCAGCCCGGCGAAACTATTCGCGTGGAGAAACTGGAAGCAAAAGAAGGCGACCAGATCACCCTTAACGCGCTTTGGGGTGCAAGCCCCGGGGGAAAAGATCAGGAGCCGCCGGCTGAGCGGCATTCTGCTAAGGTGACGGCTCAGGTTCTGCGCCATCTCAAGGCGCCGAAGATAATCGTTTTTAAAAAACGCGTCAAGAAAGCTTACGAGAAAACGCAGGGACACCGTCAGCATCTGACCGAAATCCAGATAAAGGAAATCAATCTGTCCTGATATCTATAATTGGCTGCGAATCATCAATATATTAAGGAACACATATGGCCGGAACCAAATCGCAGGGCTCAAGCGTAAACGGCAGGGACAGCCATGGCCAGAGGCTGGGCGTAAAACGCTACGGTTCGCAATCAGTGCGCGCGGGCGAGGTGCTGGTCCGTCAGCGGGGCACGAAATTCTTTCCCGGCGCCAACGTGGGCATGGGCTCGGACAACACGCTTTTTGCCAGAGTGACGGGGAAGGTCAGGTTCGAATGGAAGTCCCGGGGCAAACAGCGCATCAGTGTTTACGCGGAAGCATCTCCATCCAAATAAGAAGCAAAACAAGCGATACAAGCAACGTAAGCAGCACAAGCGGCCGATAAGCTGCAAATTACTTTATTTCATTCCGGGCGTATAATTGCTTGCTCTGCTTGTGTTGCTTGCGTTTCTTCTGTTGCTTTTGATATGTCCGCTGAAAAAAACAAGAGACAAACGGGTTTCATGGACTTCGTGCGCATTTATCTCAAGGCCGGCGATGGAGGCGACGGCTGCATGTCCATGCGCCGTGAGAAGCATGTTCCCTTAGGCGGACCGGACGGCGGAAACGGCGGCAGTGGCGGGGATATCTTCTGCGAGGCAGACTCCGACCTGAATACGCTGACACACCTGGCGTATCATCCCCACTGGAAGGCGCCATCCGGCGGAAACGGCCGGGGAAAAAATCTTTACGGCCGCGGAGGGGAAAACATGACCATCAGCGTCCCCGTCGGAACGCTGATAAAGAGGAACGGGAATATCGTCGCCGATCTTGCAGAAGACGGAGGGCGCGTTCTTCTGGCCCGGGGCGGAAGAGGCGGACGCGGAAATGCATCCTTCAAAACCCATGAAAATACCGCACCCAGGATATCGGAAAACGGGGAGCCCGGAGAGGAAATAACGCTGGAACTGGAACTGAAGCTTCTTGCCGATGTGGGGCTGGTCGGATTCCCCAATTCCGGCAAATCCACTTTTATTTCACGCGTTTCGGCGGCCAGACCCAAGATAGCGGATTATCCGTTCACTACGCTGCATCCAAGCCTGGGGGTGGTCTGTCACAAGGGCAAAACCTTTGTTGCCGCGGATATCCCCGGACTGATAGAGGGTGCCCATGAAGGCAGGGGGCTGGGGGACTCTTTCCTGAAGCACATCTCCAGAACCAGACTTCTGCTGCAGCTTGTTGATCCGCAGGGGTTTGGCGGCATATCCCCTGCGGATTCGGTCGGGATCATAGCCGGAGAACTGGAAAAATTCAGCCCGGCACTGGCCTGTAAACCCAGATTTATAGCCGTAAACAAAGCGGATCTGCCCGGCGCCGACAAAGTCTGCGATGAAATAAAGAAAAAGCATAAAAAGTTCCCCGTTTTCCTTATTTCCGCGGTGACCGGAAAGGGGATATGCGTTCTTCTGGACGCAATCATCAGGGCGCTGGCGAAGATGCCCAGGCCTCTTCCTGAAAAAACCTGCGTGGCGGCGCCGGAAGGTTCGCAGGAGAGACGGCTTAAACCGGCTTTCAGGGTTTCCCGCACCGGAGACGGCGTGCTGGATGTCGAAGGCGACGGACTTCTGACGATGCTGAAAATGACCCATTTCTCCCAGCCCGAGGCCCTGGCGCTGCTGAGAAAAAGATTTAAGATTATGGGCGTGGACAGAGCCCTGAAACGGGCCGGAGTACAGGAAGGGGAGACCGTCAGAGTCTCCGGCTATGAATTCGAATGGACGGGTGCTCAGGAAAGAAAGGCAAAAAAGCTTTCCCGGCGCAGGCGGTAGCCCTTGCGGAAGGCGGTGTTGCTCACCAGCGTGTCCGGAGTGCCGAGTATCGTGGAATAAATCCTGTTCCGCGATATTTTTGTTTTGCGGGAAGGATCCAGCAATGAAGATGATTCAGCAGCCAGGGCCAGCGTGTCCATGGCCCAGTATATCGGCCATATTACGGCGGCCCTGAGCCGCGGAGACGTCATCGGAATACAAGACACGAAAGGTTCGCTCGTGTCGAGACGCTGCACCGCCCAGCGCATCCATCTTGAAAGAACGGGCCGCAGGGGTTCGAGCGCGCTTTGTTCCATAAGGCGTTCGGGAGTCAGCCCGGCTGCCGCCAGTTCATCGGCAGGCAGGTAGCATCTTCCAATCCTCAGGTCCGCAGCGATGTCCTTGAGGATATTTGTCATCTGCAGGGCTTCGCCTATGCTTTTGCCGTCCTCCTCGGATGGAGAGTCGCTGTTGTAGCCGGACCGTTGTGCATTCAGCAGGTAAAGCCTGCTCCAGAACCGTCCGGGTTCGCCTCCTATCGAGCTGCAGTAGTTTTCCAGCCGGTTTGCACTGTCAAAGGCCCGTATCAGTCCCGAGTCTTCCGCAGGGAAATAAAGGAGATCCGTCTTCATCCCTTCGCAGACTCCCTTTAACACGTCAAAGATGAGCTGTTTTTCTTCATCCGGCAGTCTGTCGTAAACGGCCATGCATGCGCCGATGGAGAGCAGGATCTGCCTTTCGCTTTCTGCGCCGGCGGAGCCGGTGATTTCTCCGGTGAGCCCGGAAAGGAAAAGGCTTCTGTCATCTGCGGAATTCAGCAGTCCGGAAAAATTTTCTATCCAGAAGAGACGCTTTTCCCGCGGCACCAGCCGCGTGTCGGCTATGGAATCAGCCGCCCTGCAGAAAAGATAGGCCACGGACATGGCCTCGCGCAGGCCGGAAGGGAGTATGCGCAGGCTTAAATAAAGAGAGCGGGAAACTTTTTTCAGTATCGCCGCCAGATCGGGCGGTGCTCCGGGGCCGGGGCTGCGATTTTTCATAACGGAATTTTAGCACAAAGAAAGAGATGCCGGAATGCGCTCTGCGGGGCTGAACCGGCTTTTGCTGCCGCTATTATTTGATAGAATCATTTTCTGTGAACCCATTCACGGCAAAACCTCCGGAATCCGGCTCCAATTTCAGGCCTGCTTTTTTCTTTCTCTCAAAAAACCGGAGGGCGGCGCTTTCCGCCGTCTATGCTTATTGCCGCGCAGTGGACGATATCGTCGATATTCCCGGCGGTTCACCTCCGGAGGATGGTCTTGATTTCTGGAGACAGGAGCTGGAGCGCCTTTTCGCGGGGAATCCGACCTGTCCCGTCTCCGAGAAACTTCTCCCGGCAGTTAAAGAGTACGGACTGGAAAAGGAGGATTTTCTTCTTATATTGGGTGGGGTGCAAAAGGACCTGAATGTCTCCCGCTACGGGACTTTCGAAGAACTGGAGGAATATCTTTACGGGGTGGCCTCGGCAGTCGGTTTTCACTGCGTCAGGATTTTCGGCTATGACAGGCCGCAAGCCAGGGAGCATGCCAAATGGATGGGCTATGCGGTGCAGATGACCAACATCCTGCGCGATGTTTCATCCGACGCCGCCCGGGGCAGGATATATCTTCCGCAGGAGGACCTCAGAAAATTCGGCTGCCGGGAGAGCGACATAATAAACGGCGTCTATTCCCTTTCGTTCATAGAGCTGATGCGTTTTGAGGCGGCCCGGGTCCGGGAGTTTTATGCGAAAGCCCGCGGACTTGTTTTGCCGGACTATTCAAGAAGAATGCTTCCTGCCTTGATCATGGGCGGACTTTACGAGGCCCTGCTTTCCCGCATGGAGAAACTTGATTTCGACGTTTTGGGCGAAAAGATATCGCTGAATCCCGTCCGAAAAATAGTTTGCATATTGGATGCCTGGAGGAAAACATGCTGAAGGCCGACGCCTGGATAAGGAAGATGTCCCTTGAACACGGGATGATAGACCCTTTTGTGGACAAACTGGTGGCCTACGGGAAGGTTTCATACGGACTTTCTTCCTACGGCTACGACATAAGAGTGGCCGACGAATACAAGATTTTCACCAATATCCATACGACGATTGTGGATCCCAAGGACTTCGATCCCAGGTCTTTCCTGGATGTAAAGGCGCCGTATTGCGTGGTTCCGCCCAATTCTTTTGCGCTTGCCCGTTCCATAGAATATTTCCGCATTCCCAGGAGCGTAACAGGACTCTGCATAGGCAAAAGCACTTACGCCCGCTGCGGCATAGTGGTGAACATAACACCGCTGGAGGCGGAATGGGAGGGTCATCTCACATTAGAGATTTCCAATACCACCCCGTTGCCTGCAAAAATCTATTCCAACGAGGGAATAGCTCAGCTTATTTTTCTGGAAGCGGACCAGCTTTGCGAGGTATCCTATGCGGACAGAAAGGGAAAATATCAGGCGCAGACCGGCGTAACCCTACCCAGAATATGCGTCCGACCATAGCGCTGACTGCCGCCATTGCCCTGGGCTGCCATGTCCTGGCTGCGGATGATTCCTTAAACCGTGCCAGGGCTTTGAAATTGTCAGGCGAAAACAGGGCGGCGGCAAAACTTCTAAAACAGATGCTTGAAACGGAACCGGAAAACGCCGCAGCGATGGGATTGCTCGGGGACGTGCTTTCCGGCATGGATGCCGAGAAAGCCGCGAAAGCAGTTCCTTTTCTTGCCAGGGCGATTGAACTCTCCCCTGACGAGCCTGATAATTTTACCGCGCTCTGCCGCGCATACAGGAAGATGGGAGCGATGAAATATCGGGAAGCTTTCAGGCAGTGCAGGAAGTCAATGGAGCTTGACGCCACGCGCTGGCCGGTCTACGGGGAGACGGGGTTCCTTTACGAGGCGGATGGAAACATGAAAAAAGCGGTCGAGATCCTGAAGATGGGCGCTGAAATAGCTCCGGAGGACTACAGGGCTTTTTACCGGCTGGGGCTGGCATATCTGAAGACAGGCGGCGCGGAAAGTTCGGAAAGAGCGCTGAAGAAAGCCTTTTTCCTGGCCGGCGGCAAAAAAACGGGGATTCCGGCCTCTTCCGACATGGACGGCATAAAACTTGCCCTTAAAAAAGCGGCCGCATTAAAGCGGGCGGCGGAAGGAACCGTAAAGAAAAAGCGAAGGAAATCAGGTGGAAAACAGAAGGCTGCTGAAAATAAAGCGCGCGTTCCCCGGGCAAAAATACTTTCGGAGACGGAGGCAAAACGGATGGAGGAATGCCTGACGGTTTCCAGGCAGGCGGAAATCCAGGGGGACCTTCCCGGGGCTGAGTCCGGATTCAGGAAGTGCCTTGACATGAATCCCGCAGACGGCGGAGCCAGGGTGAGTCTGGCCGGAGTTCTTTTAAGGAAAGATTCCTTCGACAAGGCGGAGAAGGAGTTCGAGACGGCCCTGAACCTGCTGGACGCCGGGGATCCTCTCGTTTCTTACTGTCATTCCCGGCTGGGCGACATTCTGGTACGGCAGGGCAAAACCGGCGCGGCAGCCCGGCATTATGCAGGGGCTCTTAAACTTAACTCCGGGGACGCATCCGCGCTGGCCGGATTGGGAAGGTGCAGGGAGGCCGAATCGGACCTTAACGGGGCGGCTGAATATTATCTAAAGGCCCTGGAGACGCAGCCCAATAACATGCCTGCCAGAACAGGCCTGGAAAGGGTGGATAAGCTGTCCATGAACCAGGATGATATTCTGGCCGAGATGAAGGAAAGGATGGCGATTGATTCAGGCAAAACCGTCCTCACAAAGGAGGACTTGGCGCTTTTCAGTGCCATGCGCGAAGCCGAGTCCGGTGGCGCCGTTGATTTTGTAAAACAACATGTGAGGTCATTATCCAGGTATGTGATGGAAAAGAAGGTCCGCGGCGGGCGGCGGGTGAGGCTTATGCTCAACATGCCGGGGTACCAGCTTTATCTCCGGCTCCTTGACAGGGATGCGGTAAGAGTCTTCGGTCAAAACGGAGTGAGCGCCAAATTCGTCTTCCGGCTGAGAGACATGGCAGGCAGGAAAGTGTTCGATCCATCCGGAAAACTGACGCCCGAAGGGAAGGCGGTCTACGAGGCAGCGCTGGGAGGGAGCGGGAAATGGCTCATGCCTGATGAAGCTGTCCCGCAGGATAAGAACACAGAGGAAGGACAGGCCGTAAAAAATCTGCTAAACGCAGGCTGGATAGAAGCATACGAGCCCGAGTATCTGTGGATAGGCAGGGCCACTGACTGCCCCGAAGATGTGCTGGAAAAAAAGTTGAACGTGGTTCTGCTCAAATCCCCCGGTGGAGTCAGGTATTTCGTATATACCCGCCAGGACAAGCCGGGGTGGATAATATCGACCTATCTTTCAAAATACAGGTCAGGAAACACAAGCATAACCGGAGCCGTAAGCACCGGCTTTTTCGGGTCCGGTTCAGTTAAAAACAGGAAACTCTGCGTTGACGGGAAAATCTGGATGGGGGACTAAACAGCAGGGTGCAGGGTAGAGGGGAGGGGGTATAGTAATCTGAAAAGCCGGTTCCCTTTTATCAGGGAAATGGCTTTTTGTTTTTCTAATCGCTAATCCCTAACCCCTTTTCCCTGTTGTTCAGTTTTCCGGCTCGAATTCATCTTTGCCGGCTCCGCAGACCGGGCAGACCCAGTCAGCCGGTATCTTTTCAAACGGCGTTCCCGGCGCTATATTGTGCTCCGGGTCACCCGCCGCCGGATCATAGACCCATCCGCATACTTTGCATACATATTTTTTCATGTCAGTAGTCAGTCCCTCCTTTTATTCGGGCTTGTTATAGGTGGTGGCATTTTTCGGCGTCTTGCCTCGCTTTTTTTCCCTGTAAAAAGAATACGTCAGCGGTGTTCCGTCTTTAATTATTTCCGCGCCGGCTATTTCGCCTATGAACAGCGTGTGGGTGCCTATGTCCAGACTCTGTGTGACCCTGGCCTCGACAATCGCCAGTGAATTGTCAGTGACCATGGGACAGCCTGTCACGCCTGTTTTGCAGGAAGTGCCTGAAAATTTATCGGTATCCCTGCCGGATTTAAATCCGAAAAGCCCGATAAAGGTCATGGGTGTGTTTTCATCCAGCACCGAAACGGAGAAAAGCCCGCTTTTCTTTATGAGTGAGTGGGTGAGGTTGTCGCGATGTATGCTTACTGCCACGCGCGGCGGCTTGGCGGTCAGCTGGAAAGCCGTGTTTACCACCTGTCCGTTTAATTTATCCCCGTCGCGCGAAGATACTATGTAGATGCCGTAGGTAAAGCAGGACAGGGCCTTGAAGATATTTTCTTCACCAGTCATGGTTTATCCCCTTTGCGACAGGGCTTATTATCCTTTCCACAGCCCGTGCAGATTGCAGTATTCGCGGACAGTCGCCTGTGCGGCGTCAATTTGGAACACAGCTTCCGGTGCATCTCCGGGCTTAAGAAACTGCCTGTAAGCCCTGCCGTCGGCTATGAGTTCAATCCACTCGATAAAATGTTTTTCCTCCATGGGATGGGGGATGCTCCCGACCTTAACCCTGAAGCCGCCGGATATTTTTTCTATGACAGGGATGTGCTTTTCTTTTGCGGCATCAACGGTGTTTTCGGTGAAAAGTTTCATGGGTTTGCCGCAGCAAACCAGTTCGCCGGGGCCTTCATGGAGGACCTCAACTATATTACCGCATATTTCGCACTTGTATATCTGAAGCCTTATCGTCATGCTGCCTCCTTCCGGACCAAAGCGCTTAACACAGTTTTATAATCCGGCTCTTTTGAGATTTCCCGGACAAGTTGAATATATCTTATGACGCCTTTGCGGTCAATGAGAAAAACAGCTCTGGCCAGCAGGCGCAGTTCATTTACCAGTTTTCAGCCAGCAGTTCGAAATAGGCTTTCGGATGCAGGCAGGCAGGGCAGGTGTCCGGAGCGCTTTTGCCTTCATGGACAAAACCGCAGTTCAGGCAGCGCCACTTTACGGACGTATTTTTCGTAAAAACAGTCCCTTCACGGAGATTTTTAAGCAGGCCGTTGTATCTTTTTTCATGCTGTTTTTCCGCCACTGATATGTTTTCAAAAGTTTTGGCCGCTTCCTCAAAGCCTTCTGCTCTGGCTGTTTTTGCGAAAGAAGGGTAGAGGGTTCCCCATTCGTGTTTTTCGCCGTTGGCGGCAGCCGCAAGGTTCTGTTCCGTTGTTCCTATCATTCCGGCCGGGAAAGCGGCTGCTATTTCCACTTCTCCGCCCTCCAGGAATTTAAAGAAACGCTTGGCATGCTCTTTTTCCTGTTCGGCCGTTTCTTCAAAAACTTTCTGTATCTGGATATAGTCTTCTTTTTTTGCTGCGCCGGCGAAATATGTGTAGCGGTTTCTGGCCTGCGACTCGCCGGCAAAAGCGCATAGCAGGTTTTTTTCGGTCTGGGTGTCTTTAAGTTTCATTTTTTTCTCCTTTTGATCTGCAGTTGAGGCATTTTCCATAAAAAACGCGCAATTCCCGTTCGATTTCCAATCCTTTCTGCGCTGCCTCAGCCGGCGGGCTCCAGGGTGCCCTGCAGTGCATATCAATAACCTCGCCGCATGCAGTACAGACGAAATGAGGGTGGGAAGATGTATCGGCGTCGTAGCGGTCGAAGGTGTCGCCGAAAGGCAGTTCGTTTATCTGCCCTTTTCTGGCAAGTATCTTCAGATTGCGGTAAACAGTTGCGATTGAAAGGCTGGAGATTTTTTTCTTGGCCTGGTCATATATCCAGTCTGCAGTGGGGTGGGTTTTGGCGGCCCTGAGCAGGTCAAGTATTATCTGGCGTTGTCTGGTCAGTCTTTGCATATTGATATTAATAATCATTGCCATTAAAACGAGGGGTTGTCAAGAAGCCGGAAGCGAAATTTTTCTGCCTTCAACTTTTATGCCGGTTCTTGTCAGACAGAAGTCATATTTTACCGGATCAGCCGGGCATATTTTCCGCAAAGCTTCCGTTATATCCAATGCGGTGCGGATATCTCCCTGTTTTCTGGAAGTCATTCCAAAAGTGAGGCCTATGCGGTGCATGTGGATGTCCAGCGGGATTATGAGTCTGGAGGGGGAAACATTATTCCAGCCCCCCGGGTCCACCGCATCTTTTCTTACCATCCAGCGCAGAAAAAGATTGAGTCTTTTGAAGGCGCTTTGCCTGCCGGGTATCGGAAGAAGGCTTGTACCGCATTCCATGCTTCCGGTTATTTCGCTTATAAAGGAGCAAAGAGCCGGCAGAACAGTCTCATCCTTCCTGCCGAGCCCTTCGAGAAAACAGCCCTGCAGGGAACCGTGCTTTTTAATCACTTTTTTGATTCCCATGAGCATGGAGGAAAGTTCCCCGCCGGTTGTAAATCTGTGTTTAAAAGCGGAGAAAGCATTGGCTGTCGATGATGCGGAAGATTTTTTCAGGAAAAGCCGTGGAGAGGGAGACATCCTGTCCAGTACTTTTGCGACGCTTTTGATTATCTGATGGACACGGCCGTAGGCCAGGGAAGAGGCGACCATCCCGGCGATTTCCCTGTCAAGCGGGTCATCGTAGTTATAAAGGAATTCCAGCGGGTCGGGATGCACGAATTCCTTCCGGTTGTATTTCCGGTAAAGCTTTTCCAGAAATCCTTTTGTAAGCCTTTTCACATGCGGTAATCTTAGAGTAGTGACTCTACCCTATACCCCGGCCTCTGGCCGCACCCGGAACAAGGCCTCCGGTCTTCAGAGGGTGTATCCCCTTTACCCTTTTTCGGTATGGGTCCAATGTCCCTGCCCTGATTGGGTCTGCAGACCCTAGTTATACATCTGTAACAGAATTATACTTTGTTATACACACCGGATAAGCAGTGAATTTCTGCTGGTTTTCTGTTTCTATAAGGAATGATTATGAGCAATAGATTAATGTTGTTGATGGCCGCAGCGGTTGTTGCATGTTCAGCCTGCCCTGCAACTGCACGGGAATTAATTGATTTTGACCAGGGAGCGGATATTACAAGTCTGCTCCAGACTCTGGAACAGCCGTCCCTGGTTTTGCCGGTTCCTGAAATTCCGCAACCGGTCCGACTGCCGGCAGGCGTAAAGCACCCGGGGGCGGTAATAGGGGAGCCCCTGAATCCGGTTTTTTTAGAGTGGGGCGATGACATGCGTGCAAAGTCCAAAGCCGAATGGCAGAGGCGCCTTAAAGCCAATAAAGGCAGGGCGGCCATTGCTCCTCTTGATCCCATAGACCCGTCAAAAAAGCTGGTGGTTTTCATACCCGGAATAGGACTGAACCTGCAGGATGCGTACGCGCTTGCCCGGCTCGATGACACATACCAGTTTGTCATAGCTATCTATAATCAAAGGTATACTCTGAACAATCACGGAAAACAGCTGGCAGACGCCGTGGAAACGCTTATGCGCTACCGGCTGGCCCTGGCTGAGGCCAGGGGGATAACAACAGACAGGGAACTTCGTCTTATGGGACATAGTTACGGCGGACTGGTGGGGCAACTGGTGCTTGCGCAGTTGGTCAAAAAAGGTCTTGTCCATAACGGTTCCGGCAGTCTTTTTCCCAAGACCCTCTATCTCTGCATTGATGCGGGCTGGCGAGGATTTGACGCGCCGTGGATTTTCGTGTTTCCTGGTATAAAGCATGTAGTGGGCGAAATCCTGCCCAGGATTCCTTTGCCGAAGAGAGCCACGCACAGTGCGCTGACCGTTGTCAACCGTACCGACTCTATGGACAAAGTGCTCAATCTCCGCTTTCCTGACAATATAACGGTGCGGATGGTTAACGTGCCTACCCCCGGCCGCCGAAGAATGATCGAGCCTGTGGACGGCTGGTATTCTTATGAGCTTGGCAGGGGCGAGCTTCAGAAAATATGGGATTTACTCAGGTCGCCAGGCATAGACAGCAAACGTTTGAACAGCTGGAAGTGGGGAATCCTGATACGGAAACAGGGGCTTCAGCAGCTCTGGCGGACTCTTGAAAAGGATTCGGATTTCAAATCGTACGAGACTGAGCTTTATGAGGCTGCGGTCCAATCCGGCTCGCTGGAAGAGTTTAAAGTCCGCTACGACGAGATCATTGCCGGGATAGTTGATACATTCCACGGCCAGCATACCAGGTTCATGTGGGAAGACCCGTCATTCATGCCCTGGCTTCGCAAGACTCTGGCCGAATGGCAGTAACGATAGGGTAGGGGGGATAGGGTTCAGGGTATAGGAAAGATTCCGGCAGAGGATAATGTTATTGTGCTGCCGGATTTTTTTTGCCTATTTTTTAAG